>JBAZJK010000001.1:300000-600000 GCA_041651355.1 Patescibacteria group bacterium
CTCATCACTCCTAAGACCGAGCATGTCGGCACCACTTTAGAGCTAGCTGTCTATGATCCGAGTGCGGGCGAGCAGAACCAGGCTAGCAGTACGGCCACTTTGATGAAAGGGCGACTTAAGAATCTCGGTGTCAGCGCTTTTAAATCCTATCCGGCGGGGGGCGAAGAAATCTTAGGGGAAGAGGTGGCAGGACGAGTGACTCTAATTAATAATTATAATAAGGACCAGGCTTTAGTGGTCAAAACTAGACTGCTTAGCCCGGATGGCAAATTATTCCGCTTGCAAGAAGCGGTTAATATTCCCGCCGGCGGGAAGACTGAAGCGGCGATTTATGCCGATGAACCTAGCCAGGAGATGGCAATCGCGCCGACTCGGTTTTCAATCCCCGGCCTGTGGGCTGGCCTCCAGGATAAGATCTATGCAGAAAGTTCGGAGAAATTCGTCTATCAGCACAAGATTAAGAAATATATCAAGCCGAGCGATCTCGAATTAGCCACTAAGGATATGGCTAACCACCTTTTAGCCCTGGCTCAAGGCCAGGCGGCTGATGAGTTCAACGAAGATTCAATTGCAGTCTATAGTATAGATGATAGCCAGGCGACGAGCACTTTTGATTCTAAAGTCGGGGATTATAAGGATAATTTCAATTTGACGGCTACCAGCTCGGTCACTATGGTTTTCTTTCCTAAGAAAGAAGCGGATGAGTTGATTAAGGAGCGTTTGAAATTATCAGTGCCGGATGACAAGGAATTAATCTCTTGGGATAAGGACCCGGTTTATACTTTGGAAAAATATGACCCAGCCACCAAGATTGCGACCGTCAAGGTGGAACTCAATGGCTTGATGGCGCTCAAGAAAGATTCAGAATTGATTGATCGTAGCAAGCTGGTCAACCTTAATCGGGAACAGATTAAGGAATATTTGGATAATTTTCCGGAAATATCTTCCTACGAATTGAAGTTATCGCCTTCATTCATTAATAAGGCTCCAGGCTTAGTCGACCGTATCCAGATAAAGATCAAGGCGCCCCAGTAGGAAGCAATCTTAATTTTTCTTATATAATAAAAATGGCTAGAAACAGCCATTTTTATTTTTACGTTTATTTTTAGAGGCTAAAGAAACTGAATAGGCTCTTAAATCTAGTCTTGGTCTTCAAGGGAGTGTTGAAGATTTTAAGGGCTTCTTTATCATTCTTATTCTTATAAATCAGGGCATTTAGGGCACGACTGAGGCGGATAGCTTCGTCTAATGATCTTTGATGAAGGTTGCGGCCGATAGCTAGACCGACGGTCTGGCCATGCTTGATCTGGAGATAGGTGCTTGTGATCAAGTCTTTGGCTGCTTGCTTGCTGCCGCCGACGCAGATGACTCCGGTATTGCCGGCTGCCAAGCTGACTTCACGGAAATCAGTCGCCGTCTTCACCTGGTTCTTATTCTTATAAGGGTATTTCACTTTGACGAAATCGGCTCCGAGGGCGGTCGCGACGCCAGCGGCGCCAGCAATCAGATGGATATCGTCTTCATTCTTCACTTTAGGATGGCGGGGGTAGATCCAAAGGATAGCCAATAGTCCGGCTTGGTGGGCATCATATATTATCTTAGCCGCTTCTTTGAGCATGCGGCCTTCATGCTCGCTGCCTAAATAGATGGTATAGCCGACGCCGACGATCTTAAGACGACTTTGATTCTTCAGCCTGACGACCTGGTCGACATTCAACCAACGTCGGCTTAGTAATTTGCTCTTATCTTCCAAGATATTAGTTTTGCTGTTTAATTTTACTACGTAGGGTATTTGCCGGTATGAGTCGCCATAGCGGGCGATCATTCCGAGCTGGGTAGCGAAGACGCCGATCTCGCTTTGCGAAGCGATCTTGAAGAGGTGCTCAGGGCTAGCATCAGCTTGGTCGATGCCGCGCCCGAAAAAATCGTCATTCAAATGCTCCACTTTCTGGTCGCCGGCAAACAGGAAGAGCCGGCCGCTTCTCTTAGTGGCGAGGCGCCAATTTTTTAGGTATTGGGATCGCTGGTTTTTAGGGACGCTGAGCGGCGGAACAAAGACGGGCATAATTTTATTTTTAGTTTAGATATGATATTATTAGAGTGCTAATATTATAACATAATTATGGAAAAAGATAAAAATCAGTTGAGCAAAAAAGCTGATAATAAAAAAATCGATCTTGATAAATATTATAAATCTCCGGATAGTCCTTCGGTCCGAACCCTTAATTTCGGTTTATGGCTGGCCAGTAACCGCCGCTCATTTATCCGCGGTTTCATCATGTTCTTAATCTTGGTCTGCCTTGGTTTCTTCTTGTATTCCGGTTATCATTATTTCATGTATTTTTTCGGTAATCAGGCAGAGAGCGATAAGCTGCTCGGATCTGCGGCCAGCAACCAAGTGGTGAGCCAGAAGAATCTCTATAGCGACTTAATTCTCGGCGTCCCTCAAGTGTTCAGCAATAAGAACAGCTATGATTTGGCGCTGAAGATCAAGAATCCTAACGATAAGTTCGTGGCGCGTTTTGATTATTGTTTTACCCAGGCCGGCCAAGACATCAGTTGCACCCCCAGTTTCGTCTTTCCTCAGGAAGAGAAGTATCTCCTTTCTTTAGGGCAGGAGCTTAAGAGCAGCGATCAAGTGTCTTTCAGCCTGAGGAACCTTTCTTGGTCCAGGTTGAACGCCCATACTTATCCTGATTGGCCCCAGTTCTATAAGAGTCATACTAATTTCTTAGTGAGCGAGCTCAAATTCAACCAGCAAGAGGCAATTCCTGATTTTAATAATCTGGAATTCGTTCTCACTAACCAGACACCGTATAATTTTTGGTCCGTGCCTTTTAATATCCTGATTTTCAACGGTTCTAAGCTAGTAGGCGTAAACAGCTATACCGCTAAGGATTTCTTGAGCCAGGCGAGCCTGTCAGTCAAACTGAGTTGGTCCGGCCGCTTAAATTCCGCCCAGAGCGTTTCCGTCGTGCCCAACCTGGATATCGTGAGTCCTGATATTTATCTCAAGAGATAGTTATGTGGTATCGTATCAGGCTGTATTTGAAGAATTTCGATTGGATCCTTCTCGTAGCGGTCGTTCTTTTAGTGCTGTTTGGTTTGGTCGAGATTTATAGTGTCGCCTTAGGCCAGGAAACGCTAAGCTTATTAAATTTCAAGAAGCAGGTTATTTTTATTATCGTTGGTTTAGTCTTGATGTTCGTCTTAGCTTTTACTGATTTCTATTTTCTTAAAAGCCTCAATAAATACCTTTATATCTTAGCCGCCCTGGTCTTAGTGGCGGTTTTGTTTTTCGGTTCGACTATCCGCGGAACGCGCGGTTGGTTCGATTTGGGTGGTTTTAATTTCCAACCAGTAGAATTCGTCAAGATAGCTCTCTTGCTCTACCTTTCCAGTTATTTTTCCGATTTAGCTACGAATATCAAGACCTTGAAACATCTTTGGCAATCCGGTTTAGCTACCTTAGTCTTGGTGGCTTTAGTCCTATTACAGCCGGATTTCGGTTCAGCCTTGATGCTGGTGGCACTATGGCTGGTCCTGTTGCTCTTAGCCGGATTTAAGAAGAAATATTTTTTTTCAATCATCGGCATCTCTTTGATACTTTTCCTGTCGGCTTGGTTTTTCTTTTTTAAGGATTACCAGAAGGAAAGACTGATGACTTTTATCAATCCCCAGGCCAACGATCTGGCGGCCGGCTATAATGTTTCTCAGGCTATGATTGCCGTCGGCTCCGGCGGCTTAACCGGCAAGGGGGTTGGTTTCGGTTCCCAATCGCAGTTGAAATTCTTGCCGGAAGCCCAGACCGACTTCATTTTTGCTGTCGTAGCCGAAGAACTGGGGTTTTTGGGTGTCGGACTAATCTTGAGCTTCTTTGCCATCTTTTTCGCCCGTTGTCTAGTCATTATCCGTAAAATCAATAATGATTTCGGGATCTATTTCATCCTCGGGGCGCTTGGCTTGATTTTTATCCAAATGTTTATTAATATTGCTATGAATATGGGGATGATGCCGGTAGTCGGCCTATCTCTGCCTTTTGTCAGTTATGGCGGCAGTGGCTTGATCTCCTTGTTTATTTTGGTCGGTATTATCCAAAATATAATTATTAAATCAAAGATAAGTTATTAACTCATAATCCTATGGAATTCAAATTATCAGCTGATCTTCGCGCCGTTGGTGAAAAGATCGCTCCGGATAGCTTGCCGGCCGTATTATATGGCAAGGGCCGGGCTAACGCTAATTTAAAATTAAAGTTGAACGATTTCATGAAAGTTTTTGCCGCCGCCGGCGAATCTAATTTGGTTGAGCTTCAGTTCGGTTCTGAAACCGTTAAGGTCTTAATTAAAGATGTGCAGATGGCCCTCATCAAAGACCGGCCGCAGCATGTCGATTTCTATCAGGTTAACATGAAAGAGAAGATCAAGACTGAAATTCCTTTACATTTTGTCGGTGAATCCAAAGCAGTTAGGGAGTTAGGTGGTATCTTCTTACACGAAATTACCGAGGTGGAAGTCGAGTGCTTACCTGGAGATTTAGTCGATCATATCGATGTTGATATTTCCAGCCTTAACACCTTCGACGATGAAATCAGGATTAATGATCTTAAATTACCAGCTGGTTTGCGCTTAGTCCATGAAACTAACGATATCGTAGCTCAAGTCAGCGCTCCAGCTAAAGCTGAAGAGGTAGCGGCTCCAGCGGCCGGTGTAGAAGCTGAAGCGCCTAAAGCGGAAGAGAAAAAAGAATAAGTATTATTTTTCCAAATCGATCATCAGGAAACGACTTAGCCCAGCTAGGTCGTTTTTTATAGTGATTTTCTTTTTTATCCCGGCCAGGTCTCGGTCTATCTGGTCCTTAAGTTTTTCTGTCTGGCTGGGATCGATTTCTAAGATCAGGCTGATATGGCTAAAACCTAGATTGAGGAGAGACTTGGCTTGAGGTAAGAGCTGCCGGTAGTATTTTAAGCCGTCCCGTCCGGCTTCTAAAGCCAATCGGGGTTCATATTTCAATTCTGGGTTAGCTTTGATTTGTTGGGGCCTAAGATAGGGGAGGTTAGCGCTAATAATCAGTTTCTGGTTTTTTATTGTTTGGAGATATCTAATTAAGGCAGGGGAAGACAGGACCCGGCTTAGCAAGTCGCTTTTTATGAAACGTATCTTGTCTCTTAGGTGATGGCGATTGGCATTATATCTAGATATTTTAAGGGCCTGAGGGCTGACATCCAGGCCGAGATATCTATCTCCTTCCGGCCTATTCTTAGCTAGAGCTATTATGATGCTGCCGCTACCACAGCCTAAATCGATCAAGCTGATCTTTTCTTGGCGGAAGCGTTCCAGGATATAATCGACAATCATTTCTGTTTCGGGACGAGGGATTAGGACACCAGGCTTGACTTGGAAATTCAGGCCGTAGAATTCTTTTTCACCGTTGAGGTAAGCGAAAGGGAAGCCGGCTGACCTTTTTTTAATTAAAGTCCGGATATGATCAACTTGTTTAGGGCTAAGCTTGGATTCGGGCCGGGATAATACAAAAATACGGTCTTTCTTAAGACCTAAGGCAATCAGGAGTTCGGCATCTAAAGGGTCTAGGCCTCGGTCCTGGGCTAGTTTTAGCATTTGCTTTATCTGCATTCGGGTGTTAAGATTTGATGAGGTCTAGCCCGAGATAAGGGTTAGCCGAAATTTGTTTCATCATTTTTAGGTAATGAGACTAAATAAAAAATAAAGGAAAAGGAGGTGCCATGATCCAACAAAATGTTCTTTTTACTGTCGAAATCTACGGTTTCAGCGGCCAGTATAACCAGGCCTTTAATTTCATCAGCCGAGCCATATTGGAGCTCAAACCGGAAGCTAAAGCCTTGTTCATTGAAGAAAAAAGCGGTATCAAGGATCTTGAAGGGGATGCCCAAGAATACATCAAGATTATCTATTCTGATCGCCGTTTAGCTTTAAAGCTCTGCAAAGCTTTAGAATCTTCAACTCTTTTTGACTCCTGCTATGTCGGTATTTTCCCTTTTAAGGAAGCTTTCCGACCGGGCAAGAAAACTAGCTGGCGGGAAAGGAGAGCGAAATCTAAAAATTCTAAGTCGAAAGACTGAACTGAAACAGCCTCAGCAAACAGGCTGTTTTTTAATTCTGCTGTTTAGCCGCTTTTCTGAGCTCATCGATAATCGTTTTTAGTTCGCCTTCCAAGATGCGGTTGATGCTATGCCAAGACATGTTTATCCGGTGGTCGGTAATTCGGTCCTGGGGGAAGTTATATGTTCTGATCTTATCGCTCCTATCGCCACCGCCGACTTGGTTCTTGCGTAAGCTCGACTCCTTGGCTTGGCGTTCTTCTTCTTGTTTAGCGAGCAAGCGGGAACGGAGGACTTGCAAGGCTTTTTCTTTGTTTTGGTGCTGGGATTTCTGGTCTTGACAGCTGACGATGATGCCGGTTGGAAGATGGAGGATGCGGATGGCAGAATAGGTGGTATTGACGCTTTGGCCACCCGGTCCGCTAGAACAGAAAGTATCGATCCTGATGTCGCTGGGCTTGATTTCGATATCAACTTCTTCAGCTTCCGGCAAAACGACGACGGTCGCGGTTGAGGTGTGGACCCGGCCCTGCTTCTCAGTTTCTGGAACGCGCTGGACTCGGTGGGTGCCACCTTCATATTTAAGCAGGCCATAGGCATTGGGGCCGATGACGCTAAAGATCACTTCTTTGAAACCGCCGATGCCGATGCGGCTGGCTTCGATCATTTCCAACTTGAAGCCCTGTTGTTCGCTGAAGCGGGTATACATGCGGAAGAGGTCGCCGGCGAAGAGGGCGGCCTCATCGCCGCCGGTACCAGCGCGGATTTCAATGATGGCGTTTTTCTTATCTTGGGGATTAGCCGGATGGACTTCATCTTCGATCTGTTCACTGAGCTTGGTAAATTCTTCTTTAAGTTTGAGATTATCTTGCTGAGCCAGATCTTTGATTTCCGGGTCTGATTCGGTCTTGATTAGGTCCTCATTGGCGGCTATCTGATTTTTAATCTTTTCCCAGGTGCTTATCAGGTTGACGATGCTTTTAAGAGCGGCGTGGGCTTGGGAGACCTTAATCATCTCCTCTCGGTCTTTCATGAGACTGCCATCGGCCAGCCTATTTTCCAGCTCAGCAAATTTTTGCTTGATATCTTCGTACATATTGACTCTTTATTGTATATATGTTATTTTATAGTCACTAAATAATTAGGCTAGTGAATGTTTGAAGCCTGTTTAAAAACAGTCAAGGACTCATTCAGATAGCCGACGGGATCGTCATTAAATCGTGTTTTCCTTCAGCCAGCAGGGTAGCAAGGCCAAAAATTAGGAAAATCTTACGACTGATGGTCCCTTTTTTTAAAACAAAAAAGCAATTATGGCTTAATTATAGCACAGATACGCTAAAATCAAGCTTAATTGCTTTTTATTGATCCTATTTTTTATTTAATTTGACCTGGGCTATTTTTTTGATATCCTTGGTTTTGACCACTACTTCCTTTTTGCTCTTTTGGCTATCCCTTTTGATTTTTTTGGCTTTTTTGCCTTTGCGGGTCTGGGAGCTTTCGGACTGAGCTTTGACCTTGGCGGTGAATTTTTCTACCCGTCGGGCCGTATCAACTAATTTCTGCTTACCGGTATAGAAAGGATGGCAAGCTGAACAGAGCTCAACCTTGATTTCCGGTTCGGTCGAACCAGTAGTGAACTTATGGCCGCAGACGCAAGTGACCTGGCAGTCAGGGTAGTATTTAGGATGGATTTCTTTTTTCATAAAATAAAAATTGCTTAACGCAAAATTTTAGGATTAGTCTTTTTTTATGATATGATATTATCATAACTTTAAAATTTAATCAAGGGGTGTTATAATTGCCCATATGCCAAAGATTCATAATATTGCTAAGAATACTTCATATTTGACTCTAGCCCTGGTTTTGCAGAAAATCATCTCTTTTACTTATTTTGCCATTTTAGCCCGTTATTTAGGGCCTCATAGCTTAGGGCAGTACTATTTTGCCCTGTCTTTTACGACTATTTTCTCTATCTTGATAGATTTAGGCTTTGCCAACGCTTTAACCCGGGAAATCGCTAAGATTGCCAGTACGGCCGGCCGGTATTTGAGCAATATCATGACGCTCAAGGTCCTGCTCAGCCTTTTTACTTTAGGGGCGGCTATTTTAAGCATCAATCTTCTAGGTTCTGATCCTTTAACTAAGAATTTGGTTTATATTTCTTGTATTTCAATGGTACTTGATTCTTTTACTACCACCTTTTTCGCTGTTAGCCGCGGTTTCCATAATCTTAAGTACGAAAGCTTCGCTTCGGTTAGTTTCCAGGCAATCGTCCTTTTGGGCGGCTATCTGGCTTTATATTATCATCTAGACATCGTTTATATCATGGCCGCCTTAGCGCTAGCCAGCCTGTATAATTTCTTTTTCGCCTGGTGGGTGTTAGTTAAGAAGATGAAGGTCAAGCTTTTTTTCAGCTTCAATCCTGTAGTCGCTAAAGAGATTTTAACTATCTCTTGGCCTTTCGCGGGCTTTGCTATTTTTCAAAGACTGTATACTTATTTAGATTCCGTCCTTTTGACTTTCTTAGCGGGTAGTGCTGCCACCGGCATCTACCAGGTAGCTTTTAAAATAATCTTCGCCCTGCAGTTCTTGCCCATGGCTTTTACCGCCTCTTTGTATCCGGCCCTGAGCTATTATTGGCTGCATAACAAGAATCAGCTCCATATCACTTTCGAGCGGGCCGTAAATTACCTGGTGATCATTTCGCTGCCGATTATCGGCGGTGCGATCGCTTTAGCGGATCGGATAGTCCTGATTTTTAAATCCGGTTTCAGCGGCGCGACTTTGCCTCTGCAGATTTCTATCCTGGCCTTGTTTTTTATTTTTATCAATTTTCCGATCGGCTCTTTGCTTAACTCTTGCGACCGCCAGCGGCGCAACACTTGGAATATGGCAATCGTGACCGTAGCGAGTGTGGTTTTGAATCTTATCCTTATTCCTAGATTCCAAGCAGTGGGCGCCAGCTTGACGGTCTTATTTACCAATATCCTGATGACAGTCCTAGGTGTATGGCAGGTCAGGAAGATTATCGCCTATCGGCCGCAGCGCAACTTAATCATGATCGCCAAGGCTTTAGGAGCGGCGCTGTTAATGGCGCTTATCGTTTTTTATGGTAAGGAATATCTGTCTTTAGTGGCGGCGACAGCTTTGGGGGCCCTGATGTATTTCTTATCTTTATTCGCGCTCAAGGGTTTCACGCGCGCGGATTTGTCGAGCATCCGGAAATCCTTTAAGATCTAAACCTATGAGGACTTTACTCTATACGCAGGAATTTCCGCCCTTTAAGGGCGGGGTGGCCAATTACTACGGCCAGATGCTGAGCCATTGGCCGGAAGGGGAGGAGATTTTTGTTTTGACCCAGAATCGGCATGGCCGTTTCCGCCAGTATTTCATCCATTTCTGCCAATTAGTCCGAGCCGTTTATAAGCATAAGATAGATTATATCATCGTCGGCCAGGTCCTGCCTTTAGGTTCGGTCGTCCATTTTTTTTGGCGTTTCCGCCGTTTGAAATACGCTGTCTTCTTGCATGGCATGGACCTTGCTTTTGCTCTCAAACATCCGCGGAAAGCTTGGCTGGCGAAATTGATCCTCCAGGATGCCAACCGAATTATTTGCGCCAATAGCTATACGGCTGAGATGCTGAAGGTGAAGTTCCCCCACTTAGCGTCAACTATCGTGGTCGTTAATCCGGGCGTTAGTCATTATCAAGAAAGGGAAAAATTGCCTCAGCTTAGGAAGGATCAAGAAGAAATAATCCTGCTAAGTATCGGGCGCTTGGTTAAGAGAAAAGGTTTCGCTGAAACCATTAAAGCTTTGCCATCCGGCGTCCGTTATGTTATTATCGGCCAAGGTCCGGAAGCGGCCGCTTTACACCAGATTGCCGACAGTCGCGTTACCTTTATCGAATCCGTGTCTGAAGCAGCTAAATGGTCTTGGCTTGAGGCTTGCGATATCTTTATCATGCCTTCAGTCGATTTAGACGGCGATTTCGAAGGTTTCGGCATCGTCTATTTAGAAGCTAATTTAGCTGGGAAGCCGGTGATCGCCGGCAACAGCGGCGGCATCAAGGACGCCGTCATCGATGGCTATAACGGCTTAGTGGTTAATGGCCATTCTCTGCCAGCTATCAGGGAAGCGATTTTAAAGCTAGCTTCCGATCCTGATTTAAGGCACAAGCTAGGCCAGCAAGGGAAGGCCAGGGCAGAAAAAGATTTTTCTTGGTCCAAACAAGCCCAGCTCATTTATACGGCCATTACTAATCAAGACAAGTAGTATTTATGATTTCTATAATTATCCCTGTCTATAACCAGGCAAAAAAATTAATTAAGACTTTGGAAAGCTTGCGGCGTCAGAGCTGGCGCGATTACGAAGTAATCATTGTCAATGACGGCTCTAGCGACGGGCCCGAATCTTTGTTTATCGATTACATCAAGAAATTACCGCCGGACAATCATTTTATTTTCATTAACCAAACTAACAGCGGGGCGCCAGCGGCGCGCAATCGCGGTTTCCGGGAAGCGCGCGGTGATTATATCCTGTTTTGCGATGCGGATGCCGTTCTAGAAAGCTTCGCCTTGGAGGTGATGCACTCTGCCTTGGAGCAGAACCCTGATTTCAGTTATGCTTATTCATCTTTCAATTGGGGAAATAAATTATTCAAAGTGGGTAGCTTCGATCCTGAAAAGTTGCGCCGGATGCCCTATATCCACACCATGTCTTTGATCAGGCGGCGTGATTTTCCAGAAAGCGGCTGGGATGAGAGCATTAAGAAGCTGCAAGATTGGGATTTATGGTTGACCATGCTGGAGATGGGAAAATATGGTTTATTCATTCCCCAGGTTTTATTTACCGTCAGCCCCGGAGGCACGATCAGCACTTGGCTGCCGGCCTTTGCCTATCATCTCCTGCCTTTTTTGCCAGCAGTGAAACGGTATAAGAAAGCGGTTAAAATAATTAAGGCTAAGCACGGCCTGAATTAAATATATGTTTCTCAGCACGAGGCGCGTTATTATTTTCGCCTTAGTAATCATCATCTTAATCTTACTGGGTATCTTCGAGTTGCTTTTGGTTAATAATTTGAAGAAAGAGGTCCGTTACTTGTTGCATATCAATGACCAAGCGATTTCTGTAGAATTAGCGGATACGGCCGCAGAGCGCTATAAGGGCCTGAGCCAAAGGAATGATCTTTGCGCCGATTGCGGCTTATTGTTTGTCTTTCCTAAAAAAGAGGTCCAGGATTTTGTGATGCGAGACATGAAATTTTCTTTAGATATAATTTTTATTGCGGATAACAAGATCGTCAAGATCGTCAGCTCGGCCCCGCCAGAGGGAAGCGATCCGCAGATAATCTATAGCAGCGACGAAGCAGTTGATTATGTCTTGGAATTGACAGGCGATTACGCCAGGAAAAATAATCTACGCGTCGGCGACCGGGTTTATGGACTCCATTTTAAGTAAAAAAATCTTTTATTTCTTGGGCGGCTTCGTTCTCTTGGAAGCCCTGTCCTTGGTAGCTTTTTCTTGGCCGGTGCTAGGCCCCTGGGTTTTTATCTTGGTGCTTATCGCCAGTTTTACTTTGGCTATTTATCGCCTGGAGTACGGCCTCCTGTTGTTGGTGGCGGAGATGATCATCGCTTCTAAGGGCTATCTGTTCTCTTGGGGGCCTTGGTCTTGGCGTTTAGCTCTGTTTGTCATTATAATCATTGCCTGGCTCTATCATGCTTTGAAGGCAAAGAATCTTTGGTCGCGTTTAAGGCAGCTGCCTCTGCCTTATTATTTCTCCGGGCTACTGTTATTCTGCCTGATCGGCGCGGTTCAGGGCTATCTGCATTATGGCTTGAGTTCTAATTGGTGGCCCGATCTCAACGGCTGGCTGTTTTTTGCGATCTTGCCGGCCTTAGCTTTCGTGTATTACAAGAATCCAGATAAGAAGGTTTATGAACGCTTGGCGCTAGTCGCTCTGGCAGCGGTCATCTGGTTAGGCCTTAAAACCTTGGTTTTTTTCTTTATTTTTTCTCATGATTTTTCTTGGTCTTATCACTTGTACCGTTGGATCAGGGTGAGCGGCGTGGGCGAGATTACTAATATCGGTTTTAATTGGCCTCGAATCTTTTTGCAATCTCAGGTCTATGCTCCGATCGCTTTCCTTGGCCTCTTATTTTTTCCCAGCAAGAAATTTGCCTATCATGTGCTTTTAACTTTATGCCTAATGACAACCTTGATCAGCTTCTCCCGCAGTTTTTGGGCAGGGTTGCTCTTGGCTTATATTTTCGCCGCCTTCATTTTAATTAAGAGGAATTCTTTGAAAATTTGGTTGAAGCAAACTTTACTGGTTGCGGGCCTGACTGCCGGTAGCCTGGTCTTGATTTATGTTTTGGCTTTTTTCCCTTATCCTAAATCTCTAGTTTCTTTTTCACCAGACTTATTCCAGCGCCGCGCTAATTTTTTGGAATCCGAAGCAGCCATCGCTTCGCGCTGGTCCTTGCTCAAGCCTTTGTGGCAGAAAGCCTGGCAAGAGCCGGTCTTAGGGCAGGGTTTTGGAACGCTTGTCAGCTATCATTCCAGCGATCCGCGGATCCTAGAGCTTCATCCGGACGGGTATTATACTACCTACGCCTTCGAGTGGGCTTATCTGGATATCCTTTTGAAAATCGGGCTTTTAGGGCTCCTGGCTTATCTGGTCCTCTTAGGTCGAATCTTGCGCCAAGGATTTAAGAACTCTACGCCCTTAAAAGCAGCTATCATTTCAGCCTTAGTCTTTTTGATAGTGACCAATGTCTTCACTCCCTATCTCAATCATCCGCTGGGCATCGCTTATCTCCTCTTCAGCTCTTGTCTTATTTTTTAAGATAAGGTATATTGAATTCCATAATTATTTATCACATCTAAATCAGCAAATTATGTCGGAGCAAATCATCTCGCAAGAGGGCTATGATAAGCTGCAGAGCGAACTTAATTTCTTGAGCCAAGTCAGGCGCAAGGAAATCGCTGAGCGGATCGAACGCGCTAAAGAATTAGGTGACTTGAGTGAGAATGCTGAATACAGTGAAGCTAAGGACGCCCAGGCCTTAAATGAAGGCCGGATCCTGGAACTGGCTAATATCTTGAAGAACGTCACCGTAGTCGACAGTCATGGCTCTAAGGATGAAGTGGTGATGGGTTCGGTCGTAACCGTAAAAAGCGATAGCCAGGAAAAGACTTATACGATTGTCAGTTTCAACGAAGCTGATCCGGCTAACGGCAAGATTTCCAATGAATCTCCTTTAGGACTCGCCTTCGTCGGCAAGAAAAAAGGCGCTATGGTCGAAGTGGAAACTCCGCGCGGGGTTATCAAATATAAGATCATGAAGATCGAGTAGATGGCAGTTGCTTTCTGATTTTCCCCTCAATTTTTATCTCCATGCTGGTCGTTTAAAAAAGATCATAATTTTATGGTCTTTTTTTTGACTTTTGCCGCCGAATCGCTTAAAATTAAGACATGTTAAACCAAGAAAATAAGCTAGTTAAATATGAATCATCCAGATAAAAAAGAGGCCGCCCCTAACGAGCGGACCGACCGTTTGAAAAAATTAGAAACTTTGCAAGCTCTCGGCCTAGATCCTTATCCCGCGACCGCTCGCCGCGACCATATGATCGCCGAGGTGCTAGCTAAATTTTCCCAATTAGAGAAGAAGTCAGATATTTTTTTCCTGTCCGGCCGCCTGCGCAGCCTGCGCACCCACGGCAACCTGACTTTTGCTAACTTGGAAGATTTTTCTGGCAATATCCAGGTCGCCCTCTCTAAGAATGACCTAGGAGGCGAGAGTTATAAGAATTTCGTGAAGTTGGTGGATGGCGGTGATTTCATTGAAGTAGAGGGCAGTTGTTTCGTGACCCATAAAGGTGAAGAAAGCGTCTTGGTAAAATCATGGCGCCTGCTGACCAAGGCTTTGCGGCCGGTTCCGGATGCTTGGTACGGCCTTAAAGATGAGGAGGAATTATTCCGGAAGCGATATTTAGATATCTTACTCAATCCTGAAACTAAAAAAATGGTTCTGACTCGGGCTAAGTTTTGGCAAGCTACCAGGCAGTTCCTATTAGATCGCGGTTTCATCGAAGTTGAGACTCCGGTTTTAGAAAATACGACCGGCGGTGCTGATGCCCGGCCTTTCGTCACTCATCATAATGCCTTGGATATGGATGTTTATCTGCGGATCTCCATGGGCGAATTGTGGCAGAAGAAATTAATGGTGGCGGGCTTGGAAAAGACTTTTGAAATCGGCCGGCAGTTCCGCAATGAAGGTATGGACGCCGAACACCTGCAGGATTATACCCAGATGGAATTCTATTGGGCTTACGCTAACTATGAGATGGGCATGGAACTGGTCGAGGAGATGTATAAGTATATCGCCCAGGCCGCTTTTGGTACTTTAAAATTCAAGATCAAAGGCTTTGATATTGATTTGGGTAAGAAATGGGAGCGCTATGATTACCGCGAGACAGTTTTAAATATGACCGGCGTCGATGTCTTGAAGGCCTCCGAGAAGGAAATCAAGGCCAAGCTGGATGAGCTTAAGGTTGAATATGATCATAAAGGTTTTAATATTACAAGAGCGATGGATAATCTTTGGAAATATTGTCGTAAGCAGATCGCTGGTCCCGGTTTCTTAGTGGGCACGCCAGTTACGGTTTCTCCTTTAGCAAAAAGGGATGAAAAGAATCCGGATTTAGCCCAGAAGTTCCAACCGATTATTGCCGGTTCCGAGGTTGGCAATGGCTATAGCGAGTTGAATAACCCGATTGATCAGGATATGCGTTTTAGGGAACAACAATCTTTGCGCGAGGCTGGCGATGACGAAGCCCAGATGTATGACCATGATTTCGTTGAAGCTTTGGAATATGGCATGCCGCCGACTTGCGGCTTCGGTTTCAGTGAGAGGCTGTTCAGTTTCTTGATGAATAAGAGCGCGCGCGAATGCCAAATTTTCCCCTTAATGAAACCGAGAGCTTAATATGCGTCTTTGGAGCCTGCATCCTAGGTATTTAGACCAGAAAGGCTTAGTAGCTCTCTGGCGGGAAGGCTTATTAGCCAAGAAAGTCTTAGAAGGGAAGACTAAAGGCTATAAGAGACACCCGCAATTGCAGCGTTTCCAAGATAGTCCTCACGCGCTACATGATATCAACGCTTATCTGACCGCCGTCTACCAAGAAGCCAAGGAGCGCGGCTATAATTTCCAGGCGGCCAAGATAAGTTTTAAAAAGATTAAGAAACAGATAACTGTAAATGAGGGGCAGCTGGCCTATGAATTCCAGCATCTTCTAGCTAAATTATTAGTTAGGGATAAGGCTCGGCATAAGAGCCTGAAAGCTATTAAATCAATCGCCGCCGCGCCTCTTTTTAAAATTGTCAAAGGCGGCAAGGCTGATTGGGAAAAAGTATGAAAAAAATCATTGCCAAGATAAAAAAACTTCTAAAGATCGCCGGCCCCGGGGTAATTACCGGAGCGGCTGATGATGATCCATCGGGTATCGCTACCTATACCCAGACCGGTGCTCAATTCGGCTATAGCCAGCTGTGGGCGACGATCGGCATCCTGCCTTTCCTAGTGGCCACCCAGGAAGCTTGCGCCCGGATCGGGGCTGTGACCGGGCAAGGACTCGCCGCGGTCATTAAAAAGAATTATAATAAGAAAATCCTTTTTTTCGCCGTGGCTTTGGTCGTTTTAGCTAACACTATCAATATCGGCGCTGATATCGGCGCTATGGCGGAAGCGGCCCAATTAATCATACCGGTTAATTTTACGATTCTGGCCCTGGTATTTACCTCTCTGATCTTAGTCCTTGAGATTTTCGTACCCTATAAGAATTATTCTAAGATCTTGAAATGGCTAGTTATCGCTCTCTTGTCTTATCCGATTACGGTTTTCTTGGTGCGCGAACCTTGGCTTTTGATCTTAAAGAATACCTTTGTCCCCAACATCCAGTTCGACTTTAATTTTTTCTTCATCATCACCGGTGTGCTGGGAACGACGATTTCTCCCTATATGTTTTTTTGGGAAGCTTCGGAAGAAGTAGAGGAGGAGAAAATCAAGCATATCTGGCGCCGTAACCTTTTTCCGCGGGGCCTGAAGAAATTCTTGCATAATCTCCAGATCGATAATTTTGTCGGCATGCTGTTTTCTAATTTAGCCGCTTGGTGCATTATCGTGCTGGCGGCCACAGTCTTGCATTCTAACGGGATTACAGACGTCGCTAATGCGGCAGATGCGGCTAGAGCTTTAGAGCCCCTGGTTAACACTTTCCCTAATGCCGGGCTTCTAGCTAAAATTATTTTTGCTGTTGGCATCATTGGTTTGGGTTTGTTAGCCGTTCCAGTCCTTTCCGGTTCGGCTTCCTATGCCATGTCCGAAGCTTTCGGCTGGAATGAGGGCTTGAACCATAGGTTTAGGAAGGCCCAGCATTTTTATGGAGTTATTATTGTAGCGACTCTTATCGGCCTCATCATCAATTTTATCGGTATCGACCCGATTAAGGCTTTGGTGTTTACCGCCGTCTTTAATGGCGTCGTGTCCGTCCCTTTGTTGTTTTTGATTGCTAAAATCGCCAGGAGCGAGAAGATTATGGGCGAGTATCGGAGCGGGGGAGTAAGTAATTTCCTGGTTTGGGGGACTTTTGCCGTCATGGCCCTGTCTTCTATAATCATGTTCTATACTTTAGGGCGTTCACTATTCTAAGCTATGGCTATCATTGAAGTAAATAATCTAAGTAAAAAGTTCAGAGACTTTACAGCCGTATCCGGTTTGTCTTTTCAGGTGTCTGCCGGTGAAATTGTTGCTTTTTTGGGTCCGAACGGAGCCGGCAAGACGACGACTATCAAGATGCTGACAACGGTTTTGAAGCCGACAGGCGGTCAGCTATCTTTGGCTGGGGCTAATCCGGTGACGGAAAAGAACCGCGCCCGGCAAGCTTTCGGGATAGTATTCCAAGACGCCAGCCTAGACGAAGAGTTGACTGCCTATGAGAATATGCTGGTACACGCTGTTTTATATCATCTGCCAGCCAAGGGCCGGAAAGAGAAGATAGACCAGTTGCTTAGTTTTGTAGAGCTGGCTGATCGGCGCCGGGAATTAGTCAAAAACTTTTCCGGCGGCATGAAGCGGCGTTTAGAGATTGCTAAGGGTCTTTTGCATCATCCTCAAATACTATTTCTAGATGAGCCCACCCAAGGTCTTGATCCCCAAACTCGCCATCATATCTGGGACTATATCAAGAAGTTGAACCAGACAGAAAAGATGACTGTTTTCTTTACCACTCATTATATCGAGGAAGCGGACAAGATGGCTGACCGGGTAATCATAGTTGACCATGGCCGGATAATAGCTATTGGCTCGCCGGCAGAGCTCAAGAGTCAAGCGCAAACGGACGACTTGGAAGGAGCATTTATAAAACTGACCGGTTCGGTGATCAGGGAGGAGAAGGCTGACGGTCTTGATCGGATGCGGCGCCGTTTCCACCATTAAACATATGGAGATAATTTATATTCTGTGGCTTAGGCAAATAAAGCGCTATTTACGTTCCCGGGCGCGTATCATTGGTTCTTTAGGACAACCCTTGCTTTTTATGGTCGCTCTTGGATTCGGCTTCGGTCCGATCTTCCAAAAGGCTGGGGCTGGCAATTATATCCAGTTCTTGGTGCCAGGTGTTATCGCGATGACGATTTTATTTACCGCCGTTTTTAACGGTTTAGAGATAATCTGGGATCGTCAGTTCGGTTTCTTGAAGGAGATGTTGGTAGCGCCAGTTTCCCGTTTGCAAATAATGGTTGGCCGTAATCTGGGCGGAGCGACTATTGCTGTTATCCAAGGCTTGATCGTCCTGCTTTTATCTTTTTTGATCGGCTTCCGCTTGGATAATTGGTGGAGCATTTGGCCGGCCCTTGGTTTCATGTTCCTGATCGCTTATCTTTTCACTCTTTTTGGTACGGCCATCGCCTCTCTGGTTAGGGATATGCAGGGCTTCCAGTTAATCATGAATTTCTTGATTATGCCTCTGTTTTTTTTGTCAGGTGCTTTTTTCCCCTTGGATGAATTACCCCGGCCCTTGCTGCTTGTTGTTAAAGTCGACCCCCTGTCCTATGGGGTTGATGCTATTCGTGGCGTCTTGGCTGGCTTGAATCATTTTTCCTTGTTTACAGATTTTGCCGTTCTTGGGATATTGATAGTTATCCTGCTTATAGTAGCTAGCTATCTTTTCTCCAGGATTGAGGCCTGATTGACTAAGAGACAGATGTCTATTATATTATAAATCAGCGGCTTTATGCCGCGCTTTAGATTCGGGGATCGTCTAATGGTAGGACAGCAGGTTCTGGCCCTGCTAATCGGGGTTCAAATCCCTGTCCCCGAGCACCTATATAAAAACGAGCAGAAATGCCCGTTTTTATTATGTTTAATTAGTTCGAAAATAACATCACATTTTTTTATCTTTAGCAAATGCTCTGATTTTATTGACTTAAAAAAGTTCGAATCCCTTTGCCTATTTTTTATTTGACAGCCGTTTTGTTAAAAAGTATCATATCAATATAAATTGATTATATAAATTTATGAAAGCAAAATGTTGTACGAATAAAAAGCTAACCGAGGAATTTTCTAACCTCGCTAAGTTTCTACGGATTATCAGTGACGATAATCGTTTAAGAATTTTATGCTTACTCAAAAATGGGGAACGCTGTGTTTGCGAAATATATCCTAACCTTGATTTATCTCAAAATCTTGTTTCTAGTCATTTAAAAGTTATGCTTGATTTTGGCTTGCTTAAAATTAGACAAGAATGGAAGAAAAACTATTACTCTATTAATCCAATAATATTTAAAAAATATAATTTATCATTAACCAATTTCTTTAAAAACTATGAATAAGCAAATTACCTCGATTCAAGTTTTGGGCTCCGGTTGCCCAACTTGTAAAAAACTATTTGAATTAACTCAAAAAGCAGTTGTTGAATTAGAGTTAAAAACAGAAGTTGAATATATTACCGATATTCAAAAGATTATCGAGCTTGGTGTGATGTCATCTCCGGTTTTAACAATTAACGGTAAAGTGGCCTTAGTCGGCCAATTACCCGGTCTAGAAAAGATAAAAGAATTGCTTGCTTTAAACAGCCAACCAAAGATAGAAGAATCTATTAGTAGTTGTTCTTGTGGTGGTAAGTGCTAAATAAAAATATGGACATTTTTTACCCTATACAATGGTTGGCGGATTTAGTAAGTTACAATTTATTAGGATTAGTTAAAGATTCTTATTTAGCTAATGCTGTTAATTTTTTTATTTACGACACGATAAAAATTGGGCTTTTATTGTTAGTTATAAACTTGGTAATGGCAGCTGTAAATTATTATTTTCCCATGGAAAGGGCTAGGGATATTTTGACTAAGAAGCGTTGGTTGGGTATGAATTATCTAATAGCGGCTTTACTTGGTATAGTCACCCCGTTTTGTTCTTGTTCTTCTATCCCGCTATTTATTGGCTTTATGGCTGCTAGAATACCGCTAGGCGTGACCTTTGCCTTTTTAATTAGCTCACCACTTATTAATGAATCTTCATTATATTTATTTCCAGCGATGTTCGGCATGAAAGTAACTATTCTTTATAATTTATTTGGGTTAGCGATTGCGGTTTTAGGCGGAATGCTTATACAAAAATTAAAATTAGAAAAATACGTAAAGCCCGAATTTTTGAATATTAAGTCACGAGCTAAAATGGAGACGACTATTAACGGGGATAAGCCTAAATTTAAAAAACTTCTCAAAGATTTTTGGCTAGATGGTTTTGCTTTAACTAAAAAAATATATCCTTACGTAATCTTAGGTGTTGGCGTTGGAGCTATTATTCATGGTTTTATTCCTAGTGATATAATTGGGCAATATTTGTCAGCCAAATCACTATGGACAGTTCCATTAGCAGTTATTTTTGCCGTTCCTCTGTATGCTAATTCTGTAACTGTTTTGCCAATAATGGAAGCCTTGGTTGGTAAGGGTGCCCCCCTAGGTACCGTTTTAGCTTTTATGACGGCAATCGTTACCTTGTCGCTGCCAGAGGCGATAATAATAAAAAAAGTGATGCGTTGGCCGCTTTTATTAATCTTTTTCGGTATCACAACGATTGGAATTATAATAATGGGTTATCTATTTAATATAATTTTATAAAATTAAATTATGAAGAAAAATATATTTCTCTTTATTACTTTAGGGGCGCTCATCTTAACCCTAACAGGCTGTTCTGGCGATCAAAAAATAACCTATTTTAACGAAGATGGTAGTTCCAAAACTGTAGCAGTAAAAGACATTGTTAAGCCTGATAAAATAGAGGTGTATCTCTTTCATGCTACTCAGCGTTGCGCTACCTGTATTGCCATTGGCCGCCTAGCCGGCGAAACTGTTAACGAATATTTTCAGCCGGAATTACGAGACGGAAAAATAGAATTTAGAGAAATAAATATTGATCTGCCGGAAAACAAAGAATTAGCCGAAAAGTTTGGAGCCACCGGCTCAGCCCTGTATACAAATGTTATTGTTAAAGGGCAAGATGCTATTGCGCAGGATGTTAAGGTGTGGCGCTTAACTACAAATGAAGAGGCTTTCAAGAGCTATTTAAAAGATAAACTTAATACCCAGTTAGGAAAATAATATGGAAATTATAAATAGCCTAATAGATAATTATAATATACCATTGCTTTCCGCCTTTCTTTTGGGAATATTAACTTCAATTAGCCCGTGCCCCTTAGCTACTAACATCACGGCGGTTGCCTTTATTTCCAAAGATTTTAAAAATCCCGAACGCTCACTTTGGAATGGCTTGTATTATACTTTGGGACGAGCTTTAAGTTATATAATCATCGCCGCCTTAATTTATTTTGGCTTTTCAACTTTTAAAATAGCCGGAATTTTTCAAGGTTGGGGCGATAAAGTCTTGGGATTGGTAATGATTATTATCGGCCTGTTAATGTTTGGGTTTATAAAAATCAATCTCAATTTTAAAAGTGAGAAAATAGAAAAAGCTAAAGTTTGGCTGGCTAGACAGGGCTACCTTGGATCATTTCTATTGGGCATGCTCTTTGCATTAGCATTTTGTCCATATAGCGGTGCTTTATTTTTTGGGGCAGTTATTCCATTAATCATACATTCTCATTCCGGACTACTATTAAGCCCGATATTTGGCTTAGGAACTGGGTTGCCTGTTGTTATTTTTGCTTTTTTATTAGCTTATAGCACTCAAAAGATTGGCAAGACATTCTCTGTTATACAGAAAATTGAGAAAGTAATGCGGTATTTAGTGGCAACTATTTTTATTTTAGTTGGTATATATTATTCTCAATTTTTGTTGTCATATCTTGTCAGTTTTTTTCAACAAATTGGCAAATAAAGTCCGAAAGCAGTCCCTCCAAGCGAGTAATCATATATAAAAATAGGCTAATTTGTGTCTATTTTTGTTTTTAATATTGACAAATTATTAATTATATTACATAATTATTGCAGAATTTTAAAACCCTAGACCGTGAAAATTAAAAATGTTATTTTTTTCGGCTTATTATGGGGAGTAATTTATTTCGGAACCAACAATATAATGCTGTTCACCGCCCGTGAGTTTCCATTATTTCCATTTGAAAGTAAGATTTCGATGAATGAATATTGGATGATTCCTTACGTTTCTTGGATCATTTATATTGTCGCTTTTTGTTTATCCATTAAAAAAGAGGCAAGAAAATTTATTTTGTTGGCAACACTTTTAGTGGTTATTCATGCTTTGATATTTATTTTTTACCCAGTTGAGTTTCCTAGGCATTACGATTTCAATTCGCTTTGCGCGGTAAACAAATTCTTATTAAGTTGCGATAACCCGCGGAATTGCTTTCCCAGCTTGCACGTATCTTTAATTTTCCTAACATTATTATCCGCTCGATTGCTTGGTATATCAAAAATAATGCGCTACCTCTTTGCGATTTGGGGTGCAGTTATCATGATTTCCGTAATCTTTGTGAAACAGCATTACTTGATTGATGTACTGGTCGGAATAATAATGACTACCATTTATTTTTATTTATTTAAAAATAGATTTCGAGAGAGCTTTTAATTGTTGGAGCTCTCTTTTTTAAAATAAAACAGTTCTAATTATATCCCAATTCCTGAGTGAGTAGACAAAATACCGCTTTTCGTGGTATTTTTTGTATATGAATAATTTTTTGGAAAAAATTTTACACATCTTAAGCAAATTAAACATCGCGCCAGTTATATATGGATCTTTTGGCGCATCTCTTTATCTTGGCAATTTCAAAGAATTTGGAGACATCGATATACTCATCGAGGATAATTATATCTCTAATGACTGGGAAGAGTTTAAGAAAACACTTGAAGTAGACGGCTTTACCTTAATTAATGAAAAGGAACATGAATTTGCATTTAACGGTAAGCAAGTCGGATTTGCTGGGAAAAGTATATTAATCAGGGATGGGATAATTAAAGATTATAAAGAGCTGGTCCGATATAAAGATAAGAATGCCCATACCTTAACCCCAGCCGATTTTTTAAGGGCTTACGAGTTCAGCTTCAAAGATGGATATCGTGTTAATAATCGAGCCAAAAACGATCATGACATTATCCTAAAGTTGAAAGATTACATAGCGGCCAATGGTAAGTAGTTCCAATTGCATACTAAGCTCTGAGCAGTTTAAAATAGCCCTATTTTAGTAGGTATAATTGAAGTTTAAGGTAAATAGTGCCAATATTAAAATAAATAAATCAAAATATAATTATGACCATTTGGGATAATATTTATAAAAAATATAAAAAGGATGGGCAAGAATACGCTACTTTACAGCCAGGTTTAATTCCGGAGTTTTTAAATTTTATTCAGAAACGGGATTTTAAGATAAAACAAGTTTTGGATATCGGCTGTGGTAATGGGAAATATTTAATTTTTTTAAAAAGTTTAGGCTTTAAGACCGATGGGATTGATTCTAGCCCGACCGCAGTGGAAATGACTAAAGAGATTTTAAAAGATGACTCAAATATATTATTAGCTGATATATATAAATATGATTTGCCTAAAGAGCAATATGATCTGGTAATTTCCATAGCTGCTATTCATCATGGTTTGAAAGCACAGGTCAATCGAGCCATAAAACAGATTTATCCGGCTCTTTTGCCAGGAGGAAGTTTTTTTGTTACCTTACCAGATAATGAAGGCAGTTCACATTGGACTAGCATGGTCGAACATAAGGAAATAGAACCAGGGGTCAGAGCGCCTCTGCATGGCCCCGAGGCAGGTTTGCCCCACAGCTCTTTTACTAAGGAAGAGATAAAAGAAATGTTTTCTGATTTTGCTAAGGTTGATATGCAACTCTTGGCTGATAGAGGTAGATGGATTATAACTGGTACAAAATAGTTCCAATCTTCTCCCAAACTCCGAACTAGATAGACAAAATACCACTTCTTGTGGTATTTTTGTTATATATTTAAAATATAAACTTATGAATAAAGTTACACACTTTGAATTTCCCTGGGATGATAAGGACAGAGCCAAATCTTTTTATCAAAATGTTTTTGGCTGGAAGCCTTTCGAATGGGAACAATTTTCTTATACTAGTTGGCAGACCGGTCCAGTCGATGAAAAGATGCAGCCCACTGAGTTTGGATTTATCAATGGTGGTTCCAGTAAGCGCGATCCGCAGATGCCTTATCCAATGTTTTACGTCGATGTGGAGGATATTGACGCGACCCTTGAAAAAATTATCGCTCAGGGAGGCGCGATCGTGAGAGGGAAGACCCCTCTTGGAGAAAATGGCAGCATGGGTTTCTTGGCTTGGTTTAAAGATTCCGAAGGTAATATTCTAGGTTTGTCCCAATATAAACAATCGGCCTGATGTTATGAGACAAGAGATTATAAAAGAAATAATCGATAATAAATTATTATATATTTCTCCGGATATAGATGAAAAAGATTGGGTGCTGCTAAAAAATAATAGTCGCACGCCAATTTTTTTAGATACATCAAAATTTATTTCTTTTCCTGAATTATTATATAAGGTAAATCTTTTAGTGATTGATATTATCAAAGATAATTCAATCATTTTTGATAAAATATTGGGTATCCCTTATGGAGGATTGCCATTTAGTTATGGCGTCACCAATATATTGAAAGCGCCTGGCCTAACAATCAGGAAAGAAGGTTATAAAGATTATAGTACTAAAGGGGAGTTGTTGGGTAATTACCAACAAGGGGATAAGGTCCTGATTATTGAAGATGCTACCGTGACAGCTAATACCGTCATGGGCTTTGTAAACAAATTAAAAGCCAATGCCCTAGAAATCAATGACGTGATTACGATTTTAGATATCGAAAAATCAGCCCAAGCTAACCTAGCTAAGTTAGGAGTGAATTTGCAGGCCTTATTTACCTGGAAAGAGCTATATGAAAGCTACAAAAAAGAGTATCCTGGTGTTATCACTAGGGATATGGAACTTTTCTTAGATGCATTTGTGAGCAATTAGTTTGGGATACGTATATTTAAAATCAATAATCAAACGATATGAAATTTTATCTTTCTTCATACAAGCTCGGAGACAGGGTTGGAGAATTAACCCAGCTTATTAATGGCCTCCCTAAGAGGGCAGTCTATATTCCTAATGCTTTGGATTTTGCTTCCGACCTGGAGAGACGGCAGAAGAGCGAGGACGGGGATCTGAGCGAATTATCTGTTCTGGGTCTTGGTATCGAACGGGTCGACCTCCGTGATTATTTCGGTAAAAAAGACGAGCTTAAGGAGAAGCTGTCTGCCTGTGGCCTTATTTATGTCCGGGGCGGTAATGTTTTTGTTCTCAGACAAGCCATGAAACTGAGCGGTTTTGATGACATCTTGAAAGAAATCAGCTCCCGGAACGATTTAGTTTACGGCGGCTATAGCGCCGGCGCTTGCGTGTTAGCTCCTTCTTTGCGTGGCGCCGAATTAGTTGATGACATAAGTGTTTTTCCCTATGAAGCTAATGACAGGGTTATTTGGGAAGGTCTTGGTCTTATAAGCTATGCCATCTTGCCTCATTTTCGCTCCGATCATCCAGAATCAGCGGCTATGGAGAAGGTCTTAGAATTTTATATTTCTTCGAAAATCCCCTTCGTAGCCCTAAAAGATGGAGAGGTTTTAATCTTTTGATTATTTGACTTCTTGCCTTTTATATGATATTATAGACTATTATAATAATCGGATTCGAATCTCATATTTAAGTGATCTTGAGAAAATCGGGTCACTTATTTTTTATGACTGAAAAAACAAATCTTGAAGTCGCTTCCCAAGCTAAGCAGGGTTTTAACGATCTCGGAATCAGCGCTTCGATCGTCAAAATAATTACCGGCTTAGGACTTGAGACTCCGACTCCAATCCAAAGAAAAACTATGCCGCTGGCCTTAGCTGGCCAAGATGTAATCGGCATTGCCCAGACAGGAACCGGCAAAACCTTAGCCTTCGGCGTGCCGATGATTGAGCGCTTGGCCCAACTCAAGGGCCAGGGCCTAATCGTCGCCCCGACCCGCGAATTAGCTCTGCAAGTCGAGGAAAGCATCAAAAAGATTGGTCGCCCCCTAGGCTTGCGGACAGCGGTCTTAATAGGCGGCGAAGCTCTAGACCGCCAGCTTTTTTGCTTGCGCAAAAAGCCGCATATAGTTATCGCTACTCCGGGGCGCCTGATTGATCATCTTAAACGTCGGACCTATCGCTTAGACCAGGTTAAGGTCATCGTGCTAGACGAAGCCGACATGATGTTAGACCTTGGTTTTGCTCCCCAGATTGCCGAAATAATGGAACAGGCTCCCTCAGAGCGCCAGACCATGCTTTTTTCGGCTACTATGCCAGCAGCCATCGTCAAGATTGCGGCTAAATATATGAAGACGCCGGTCAGTATCGAGGTGGCGCCTCCAGGAACGACAGCCGAACAGGTTGATCAGGAGATATTTATCATTAATGGTGAAGAACGCCTGACGCATCTGCAAAAGATCTTGGCCCGCTATTCTGGCTCAGTCTTGGTGTTCGTCCGTACTAAGCACGGAGTGAAAGCGTTGACGATCAAATTGAAAGCGGCTGGTCATCGGGCGGTAGAAATCCATTCCAATCTTTCTCTCGGCCGTCGAAAGGCTGCTTTGGAGAGCTTTAAGAATAAGAAGGAACGAATCTTAGTGGCCACTGATGTCGCCGCTCGCGGTTTGGATGTGAAGGGAATAGAATTGGTGGTTAACTATAACCTACCGGACTGTTCGGAAGATTATGTCCATCGTATCGGCCGGACCGGCCGAGCCGGCCAGCCGGGCAAGGCGATTTCTTTCGCGACAGCCGGTGAAAGCCGGGAGATAAGAGCAATCGAAAAGTTGATTAATAAGAATATCAAGCGGACGGAGTTCGTGAAACTAATCAAGCCGGTTCATCCCGCCACAGCTAAAAAGAGAAGGCGCTTCCAACCCAAACCGGCCAAAAAGGGTCAAGCTCCTTTTGCCAAGCGCTTCCGCAAGCCAAAGTATAGAAAAAATTAATATTAATAGACAAAATACCGCTTTCCGTGGTATTTTTGTTATATAAATAGACTCTAAAAATATGCTAGATCTCAAACAGCTCAAAGACTTCTTGGCCAAAGCTAAAAAAGCCGGCTATGCTAGCGGCGAAACGGCCGTTAAGGCAGTTGAGGAAGATAAGTCTAAGACTATTGTTTTTGAAGAAGGAGACTTTAAGTATCATGATAATTATTTTGGCGGCGAACCCTACGGAGGCAGGGAAGTTGTCTTTTTTAAGGGTGAGCCAGTCTATCTGATGGTCTATTATGGTTTGGTTAAAGAAGATATTAGCGACTTCAAGGCAGTCTATCGGATCCTGCAGAAATCGCTATCTTTGATTCCAGCTGACTACCCATATCGCGGGCCCAAGGAATTTAGTGAAGGGGATTATAGATACCAGAATGATTTTATGGGCGAGATTAATGATTTTTCCGGCGAAGAGCTGATAGAATTCCAAGGCCGGGAAATATATCGGGCTAAGTATATCGGCGGTTTGGTCGACCAAAGGAAAGAAGAATAAAATCTAAAAAGAATTATGCTATTATCATCTCTTCTGCTTTTACTAGCCTTGTTCGTAGTCGTAAAAAGCGCTAATTTTGCCATTCATTATGCTACCCTCTTAGCCGAAAGTTTGAGTTTGCCTAAATATGTAGTGGGTTTTGCCGTGGTGGCAGTCATCTCTATCTTGCCGGAAACTTTTGTTGCGGTGACTTCAGCGCTTGAAGGTCTGCCGGCTTTCGGCTTAGGCACCCTGTTCGGATCTAATATCGCCGATTTGACTTTAGTTTTTGCCTTGGTAGTCTTCTTGTCCGGCCGGAAGCTGAAGATAGAGAGCCGCCTGATCAAGAATCGCTTCTTCCATATCGGCGCGATGGCGGTTCCGATTATCTTGGGTTTAGATGGCCGCTATTCCAGGTGGGACGCCTTGATTTTGATCTTAGCCGGTATCGCGTTTTATTATGTCATCTTGAAGAAGAATATTTATATCGCCAAAACCGATCGGGAAAAGTTCCGTATCCAGAATATTCTCCTCTTATTATTAAGTATGGCCGGCTTATTAGCTGGTTCGCATTTTACCGTCAGATACGGAGTCAGCCTGGCTAATAGCTTAGAGATCAGCCCAATCTTAATCGGCATGCTAGTCGTCGGTCTAGGCACGACCTTACCGGAACTATTTTTTTCCGTTAAAGCCGCCCGGCACCATCACGACGATTTAGCCCTGGGAGATATCTTGGGCACGGTTATCGCTGACGCTACCATCGTGGTCGGGCTCATCGCCCTGATTAGTCCCTTTTCCTTTAATCTAAGGATTATCTATATTACTGGCGCCTTTATGTTTCTGGCCACCTTTCTTTTGTTTATCTTCATGAAGTCAGACAAAAGATTGAGCCGGAAAGAAGCGGGGTTACTTTTCCTTTTCTATGTCATATTCGTCATTACTGAGTTCTTAGCTAACCGTTAGTCCTGCCTTTGGATTTAATCTTTAATCTAAAAAACTTGCCTTCAGGCAAGTTTTTTGATGTAAGTAATTATTTGTCATCTTCATTCTTGGCGGCTTGGGCGCGATTGTTCACTTCATAGTTGGTATTCTGGGTTTCAAAGAAGTTGACCAGTTCTAAGGCGTCGGTGGCTGTCGCCATCCACTTGGCCGGGTTAGTGGCTTTGAAATGCGCTTCAAAGCCTAGTTCTTCCAGGCGCCGGTCAGCTACGTATCGGACATATTGGTTGACGTAGTCAGCGTTAACGCCAAGGATGCCACGGGGAAACATATCTTGGTTATAGCTAGTTTCCAGGTTGACGCCGTTAATGATGATGTCCTTAATTTCTTGGCTGAATTCTTTGGTAACTATTTCCGGGTTCTCTTCCAGGATAGTCAGGATGAGATTGAGACCGAATTTAAGATGCAGGCTTTCATCCCTGACTACCCAATCGATCATCGAGCCGAAATTCCTTAATTGGCGTCGTTGACGGAAGCTGAGAGCGACCATAAAGCCGCTATAGAACCAGATGCCTTCCATCACGATATTATAGGCGACTAAGTTACGGACGAAATCTTTCTTGCCCTCGGCGGTCTCGATATCTAAAGTCATTTCCGTCATCCTTTTCAGGTGATTAGTAATGAAATCTTCCTTGGCTTTAATGGAGGGCGTGTCCAGGTGCTTCTTAAAGACTTCTTCTCGGTTCAAAGGGAAGGTCTCTAAGACGTATTCAAAGGCTAAGCAATGATTAGCCTCTTCCCACATTTGCTTAGCTAGATAAAGGTGGGCTTCCGGGGCTTTGAGATAGGGATAGACGCCAAGCGCTAGAGTCCGGTTCACTATCAATTCGGCCGGATTAAAGAAACTCATTAGGAAGCTGACAGCTTGCCTTTCATCATCAGTCATCTTCTTCCAATCATCCAAGTCTTCGCCTAAGGCGATTTCATGAGGGAACCAGGTGTTAGCCACGGCTTGGTGATAGAGGTCATAGGCCCATTGATATTTTAAGGGACGAAGTTGCATGTCTTCGTTCAAAGGTTTTCCTAGTATCATATTTTTTATTGATTAATTATTTATATTATTGGCAGCTGTCACAGAGTAAACGTTCTTGCGGATCGATAGGACAAGCTGTTTTGCCTGTCTTGGTTTCATTGCTAGCCCAGAGGGCGCCAAAGCCCTTTTTGCCGCTATTTTCCGCCTTGTTGACCTTAACGGTGCTTTGTTCAGCGGTGTGCCTAGGTTTGAGATGGAGATAATAGGTGGTTTTTAGGCCTTTTCCCCAGGCGGTTTGGTAGATTTTCATGATTTCATCGGTATCCCTGGTGCTTAGATACATGTTGCGGCTGATAGCCTGGTCGACCCATTTTTGGGCCCGAGCGGCGATTTCGATGAAGGCTTTCGGATCGACCGAGAAAGAGTCTTTATAGATGTTTTTCAAGTTTAGGGGGATTTCTTCTATCTGGCTGAGGTCACCTTGAGCCGCTAGGATCTTTTCCCGAACTTTTTCCCAAATTCCCAGAGCCTTTAGTTCACTGGCGAGATTGAAGTTCAGTTCGAGATATTTACCCGATAGAGTGTTGCGGCTGAAAATCTGGGCGAAGCGCGGGTCGATACCGGTGGAGGTCCCGGCCACCAAGCCGATGTTGGCGGTTGGGGCGATCGCGAGCAGGGTAGAGTTACGCATGCCTTGCCTGCTTTTATTTTTTAAAGCTTCCCAATCTAAATTCAGGTCCGATTTGCTCAAGCTCACGCTTATCTCCCGGCCGCGGTTATCAGCCAGGCGCTTGATCGTATCATAGGGCAGATAGCCTTTTGACCAGAGTGAACCGGAAAAGTTAGAGTATGAGCCTCTTTCTTGAGCTAGATCGGCACTGGTGTCTATCGCCTGGTAGCTGATGAATTCCATCAGCCGGTCGCTCAGCTCGAAAGCCTCGGGGCTATCATAGGCTAGGCCCATCTTTTCTAAGAGATCAGCTAGTCCCATCACCCCTAAACCTAGGGCGCGGTTATGGCTGTCGAAGTTAATGGCTTCTGGGACAGGCGGCTGGTTGATATCAACCAGGTTATCTAATTGCCTGATGCCTAAGCGGACGCTATCTTTCAAGTTTGCCCAGTCGATCTCGATCTTGTTTCCCTCGGTTTTTAGATGCCGAGCCAAGTTGAGAGACAGCAGGTTGCAAACCGCGACGTTGTCCTTGTTAGTCGGCAGGGTGATTTCGGTGCAGAGGTTGGAGCTATAGATCGGTCCGGTGTTGTCGTTTAGGGCCCTGATATTTATCGCATCCTTCCAGGTAAGCCAGGGGTGGGAGGTGCCCTGGAGAGAGATGATTATCTGCCGGAATTGTTCGCCGGCCTTTATCTTTTGGAAAGCGCGCAATTCACCTTTTTCCGCTTTCTCGATATATTCCTGGTACCTCTGGCTAAAAGCTTGCCCTGACAAATCGACTAAGTCAGGAGTTTCTTTGGGGTCGAACAGATACCACCAATCATTGTTATCTACTCTTTTCATGAATTCATCCGAAAGATAGACGGCGGTATCGGCTGTCCGGGTGCGACGATAGTCGTCGCCGGCATTTTGCTTGAGGTCAAGGAAGTCTTGGAAGTCTAAATGCCAGTTCTCCATATAGAAGCAGAGGGCGCCCATCTTTTTTCCGGCCCGGGAGATAGCCCTAATCGTCGAGTCGATAATATGCAGGAAGGGGACTGGTCCGGAAGAAAAGGTATTATTGGTGCTGATGGGAGAACCGTTAGCTCGGAGCTTGGTGACTGACAAGCCGATACCCCCGGTAGCTTTAGATAGTTTCATGACATCAGAAACGGTTTTACCGATGTGGTCGATGTTATCTTCCATATCCAGAATGAAGCAGTTGCTCAGGGCCGGCTTTTTTGAGCCGGCATTGATATTGGTGGAGCCGCCGGGTATATATTCCAAGCGTGACATCTTGTGATAGAAGAGCTTGGCGCTAGCTGTCGGGTCCTTTTCTTTATAAGCCAGGCCCATCGCCACTCGCATCCAGAAGTATTGAGGACTTTCTTGGAGCTTCTGTTCGGCGCTTTTTATGAGATAACGGTGCTTCATGGTTGAAAGACCAGTGTAGGTGAGGAGCTGATCCCTTTCTAAATCTAAAGCTTGGGCTAGTTCCTCTAGATTGAATACTTCTAATTCTGTACTGAGCCAAGCGGCTTTGATGGCCCGGGTAATATAGGCAGGGAAGCCATGGCGGTGTTTTTCAAGCAGTTCTGTCCGGTCTTTAAAATCCCCCAAGACTTCCTTATAGATGGTTTTGAGCAAGAGGCGGGTAGCGACAATATCGAAATCTGGATCGTCCTTGATGTTTTGGACAGCCGCGTTGATTAGAGCCTGGTCTAATTCCAGAGTCGTGATGCCATCATAGAGAGTCAGCTCGGTTTCGGTCGCGATCTGGGTGATCTTAGCGCTAGCTTCAGGCAGGCCAGCACAAGCGGCGGCCACGGCTCGGTTTATTTTATCAGCTTCGAAGGCTTCTAAGCGGCCATCGATTTTTTTTATATTGATCGGCATAAGTTTGGGAAACGGTTAAACTAAGAGTTTTAATCCATTTCTATATATAGTGTTTAAAGTATTCTTTAGTATACCATATATTGTGTTTATGTGCCAAGGCTAAAAAAGAGAGTTTATTGTAATCGCTTGTGGATAAGTTAAGCTAGCAATAAATGATTTTATTTTTTTAAATAAAAAAGACTGATTTTTATGATCAGTCCTTGAACCTTACACGGAGTTTTATTTTATATAGATTAAAATCATTCTTTCACTCTAGTATTGACAAAATAACTATTTTAATGTTATAGTTTTTGTCTAAACGGTTCTTTTTTATAAAACCCTTGAAAATGGCAAAATTGATAGCAACATTATTGGTAATTATCGTTAAAGTGATGCTCTACATGATTAAAATTATTTATTTTTTTACCCACTTTATATCAAAAATTGTAGAGATCGTAGTGACCCTCGCCATCTTCGGCTGTATTGGTTTTTTGCTTAAAGAGTTCGGCTCGCCCTGGATATTCATAGTTATTCTTGGGTCAGCTTTTTGGTTCATATGTTTTATCATATTATTGATTTGGAAACCAAAAACAATGAACAAACTGATAAGCGATATATTGAAATAATTTAAATGGGATGTAAAATCCCATTTTTTATTTAACTTAAGAAATCAAATCACGCTTGATATTGATTTTTTTCGGGGTGAATATAAGTAAGAAGATGGCAATCAAACTGCCTGTCAAGCCGATAAAAGAGAAGGCTCCGGAATTGCCGAAGCGATCGGCTATGAAACCAGCTACCATCGGTCCCAAGACATAGCCCAGATTCGTGAAAAAGTCCTCTAGGCTTTCTATCTCTTTTTCGTAGTCAGGACTTTCACTGATGTAGTCGGCGTAGGCACCGTTAATAGCCGGCCAGGAAATAGAGATGAAGATTGAAGATATGAAAATGGTTAGGATTATCAATATCGGGTTGTCTAAGAAATATATCATAAATAAGAGCAGTGACCCGATGCCTAAAGACGTGAAGGCTGTCTTTTTTTTGCCGTAGCGTCGGGTGAGTGAGCCAACTAGCCAGCCAACCAAGAGAGCGGGCAGAGAGTAGGCGGTCATGAAGAACCCGGAAAATTTCCTGATTTCGCTCATGCCTTCGGCGAAGATCGGACCGACAGTCCAGAAGAAGGCATCAATGAAGTTAAGCATCAGGGTGAGGATCAGGACGGGCAAGAGGATTCGGCCTAGCTTCTTCCAGGTTTTTATTTCTAGCCAGAGGCCTTTTTCTTTGATTTTAGGAGCCGTGCTTTCTGTTTGGCGGCGGTTAGGGCTGAAATAATACATGACCAAGAAAAAGAAAATAGCGATGATCAGAAATATCCAAGCCAGGATTAAGGACTTATAGTCAAAGGCTTCAGCGATCATGAAGCCGACTAAGATCGGTGCGATCAGGAAACCGATCGATTGGAAGACTTGGATCAAGCCAAAGCCCTCACTGTGCTCGGATTTCTTCAGCTGGCGCCCGACAAAGTCGAAATTACCGATATTTTTCAGGTCGAAATAGACTCCCCAGATAGCCATTGCTAAGATATATAAGATGAAAGTATTGGCTTTAAATAAGATTAGGGGGTAGAACAGGCAGATAGCTAACATGATGAGGAACATCCGCTTGTAGTAAGTATTTTTGAATATCCGGCAGGCGATGAAATCGAATAGGGCGCCGGCCACCGAAGAGCTGCCGATGATTATTCCCATCAGGGTTTCAGAAATCCCCCGTTCGCTGATAATAAGAGGAGTCATATAGGAAATGACGCCTTCGTATAAGGACCAGAAAAGCATGACGAAGCAGAGGAGATAGAGGGTGCTTTTTCCGTGCTTGTATTTCTTGATAAAGTCGGCCAGCAGTCTCAAGGTAGGCATATTATTGGTAATTATACTATTATCATAGCATATTTCCTGATTATTAATATAATATTCTTAATTGCTACCCACCTTTAGGCGTGCTATAATTTTAATAATCTAATTAATTCATGCTTGGTATTTTAAAATATCAAGCTGATCGTCAATAATATGAAAAAAATCATAGTTAGCGTATTGCTTGTTTCTTTTCTGGGTCTGCCTTTAGCTTGGCAGGGGGCTCGAGCTGAAGACAGCTTTTCCGGGATTGCCGGGACGGTCGTGACTTCCGTGAATCGGCCGAGCGAGGATCTAGAAAAGATTCCCGCTCCGCAATTCATCAATCTCTATCGCTCCATCCGTAAGGTCGGGAGCGCTTTATGGGGCGTCAAGAAGGAAAGCAAGACTGAAGATACTAAATTGGAAAAGATCGCTACTCCTAATCAGATTTCCCAATATAGCAATATCCAACGCAAGGGTAATGCCTTGTGGGGGATCAAGAAATCAGATCCCTTTGTCGCTGTCACAGCCGAGCAATCAGCTTGCGTGATTAGCGCGATTGAGAACAAGGATAAAGCGGTAATTGAAAATCGGAATCAGGAACTCAAGGCTTTAACTGATCTGATCAATAATCGGACCGCTTGCCAGAAGAGCGCTTTAGCTAGCCTGGATGAACAGAAGGATAACCTGAAAAAATGTGCTAGCATCTTCAAATCATCCAATCGAGAGTTGCGGGTGATGACGCAAAAATCACAAACAGCCATTTGGCAGACATATAAGACAAGTTTAGCTGCCTGTTCCAAAGACTTGGTCGTTATCGAAGACGGTGATGAAACCGTGATGTCTACGACCAATGCCAAACTCGATTAAAAGCAAAGAAAAAAAATATTAGTGCGTATTAATTAAAAGATGAAGCCTTTCATCTTTTAATTATTTAATTATTAAACAAAAAATTATGGAAGAAAATAAAAATGGCGAAAAGAAGTCTCATCATGGCGATCATTGCTGCCAAGCTTTTAAGGGTTGCTGCGGTTCCCATGGCAAATTCATCAAGATTTTTTTGGCCTTGGTGATTGCGGTCTTCATCTTTTGCTTAGGCCTTAATTTCGGCTCCCACTTCGGACGCTATAAGGGTGCTTTCTATGGACCAGGCGCAATGATGGGGGGACGTTATTTCCGGGGAGGCGATAGGGACGGACAGGCTTGCCGTTTCCAGAATAAGGATAATAGCGCTTGCCCGATGCAGAGGCAATTGAACCAGGCTAGTCCGGAAGCGAGTAATAACCCGTCGACCGACCAAACTCCACCCGCTAGCGCTCCGCTCGAGAACGCAAATCCAGCCCAGTAAATCATTTTTTCCTATTAGAAAAGGCCCTTTTATCGGGGCCTTTTGGCGATTACTGCTTTCTCAACCATGGATTTTCATGCATGTAACGCAGGTAGTGGCCGTCGGGATGATTTCCAGCCTTCGTTGTTCGATTTCTTGGCCGCATTTTTCGCAGAATTCATAGCGGTTGTTACTGATCCTCTGCAGGGCTTTAAGGAGTTGGGTGATTTTTTGGCTTTTCTGTTCGACTAAGTAATTAGAGGCCTCACCCTGGATAGCGAGTTCTTCCTCAAGTTTTTGCTTGTCTTGGAGCCTTTTCAAATGGCTCGAAAGCCGCAGCCTTTGTTGTTCGATAAATTCCTTGTCCATCCTGATTGTTTTTATGTTGTTTATGTAATGTGCGAAGTTTCTAAATTATCATTTCGTTATCAATATGTCAAATGTTTGTTTAGTTGATAAAAGATAGGTATTCTGTTATCTTAAAAGCAAATCATCATTCGTTCATTAAAAGTCAGGAGGTGTTTCATGAAAAAAAAGAAAAGAGCTGTCTGGCTCAGAAAGTTAGCAGACGCCTTTTTTTTCTGGTTGCTGCTCTATCCGGCCATCATCGTATTAGGTTGGCTGTTTTTGGGCTCTTTAGAGCTTTTCGGAGCAATCCGGATCCGTAATAAGAATCTGCTTCCTAAATGGCCCCGAGGCCTTTTAGTGGTTTCTAACCATCCTTCTTTTTGGGAACCTTTTGCTTTAAATTATCTTTTTATCCGAGCGGCTAGCCTTAATCCGATCCGATTCTTTCCTTATGGGACTCCGGATTTCCATAATTTCAATAAATGGTATTGGACAACCTTAAAGAACCGCTTCATCTTTTTTCCGCGCGGGGACGACCGTTCTTGCGCGGCTGCTCATGCTCGGACCGCCCGCTTGCTCAAGAAAGGCAGGATTGTGATCATTTTCCCTGAAGGCGGAAGAACTGGAACCAATAAAAGCAATATTTGGTTGCAGTCTCCTAAGGGAAACCGTCTACGGCCCCTGAAAAGCGGAGCCGCACGTTTGGCCTTGCAGTCTAAATGCGACATCCTGCCGGTTTGGGTGAGAGGCGCCGATCGGGTTATGCCCTTGGGCTCTAAGTTGCCTAAATTTTGGCGCCGGACTGAGATTGTCGTAGGGGAAAGCTTTCGTTTAGAAGGCGAAGAAAGTCGCAGTTACCTGAAGTCGGCTAACGAAGAAATCGCTAATCGGCTCTTAAGCTTATCCGACCAATGAAAAGTCGGGAAAAGGGATGAGAAAATCATCTCTTTTTATATATTTGTCTTTATCGATATATTTGTTATACTAATATATACCTTATATTATTTATAAGTTTTAATTTATTTAATCTTTATCAATATTATGAAGAAAATAAGCTTGTCTTTATTGTTACTTTCCGCTGTTTTCGTTTTGGCGGCCTGCAGTACTAAAAGCAGCCAAGTCGTTAACGATCAAACCCCAATCCAGACTAACGCTCCGGCTGACTCAGCTATTCCGACTGAGCCGACTACTAACACCGCTTTTTTCACTTTAGCGGATGTGGCTAAGCATAATAGCCCTAGCGATTGCTGGCTAGCTGTTGACGGTAATGTCTTCGATGTCACGGCCTATGTCAAAGCCGGCTTACATCCGGGAGGAGAAGCGATTCTCAAGGGTTGCGGCCTAGATGCCAGCCAAATGTTCGCCCAGGTGAAGAAACACGGTGATAAGGCCAGGGGGATGCTCGATTCCTATTTCATCGGTAAATTACAATAACCAACTAGGTAGATTTTATCTTATTCAGGGATTAGGGCTTATGTCCTAATCCCGCCTTTTTATCGCTTATCAGGATTTATGGGTCAATTATTCCAGCTAAAATCAGAATTTTCTCCGGCGGGCGATCAGCCGGAAGCAATCAAGAGATTGCAATCAGGCCTGGCACGCGGCGAGCGCTACCAGACGCTTTTAGGCGTGACTGGGTCCGGTAAAACATTCACGGTTGCTAATGTGATTGCGAGCCAAGATAAGCCGGTTTTGGTGATGGCTCCTAACAAGGCTTTGGCCGCCCAGCTCTATCGGGAGTATAAGAATTTCTTTCCTGATAATGCGGTCCATTATTTCGTTTCCTATTACGACTACTATCAGCCGGAAGCCTATTTGCCAATCACTGATACCTATATCGATAAGGAAGCGATGATTAACCAGGAAATCGAGCGTTTGCGCCATGCCGCTACTTCGTCTCTTATGACCAGGCGTGATGTTATCATTGTCGCATCGGTCTCTTGCATATACAACCTAGGAGTGCCGGAAAACTACTCTGAATCAAAACTCCATTTAGAAAAAAATAAGCCAATGGTGCGAGCTGATCTGATTAAGCAATTAGTTAAAATGCAGTTTGAACGCACTAATGGCGAAATCAGTCGTGGCCAATTTAGGGCGCGGGGCGATATTTTAGAGATTCGGGCGATGTCGGAAAACATCGTTTATCAAGTTGAGATTATTGAGCAAAAGATTGCGGGACTAAAGATCATTGATAATCTTACCAAGAATATCCTGGATGATCTATCAGAAATAGTCGTTTTTCCTCCCAAGCACTTCGTTTCTACCCAGCCTCAGATTCAAGTTGCCATTAATAATATCAAGGAAGAACTAAAAGATCGTCTTAAGTATTTTAATAAGAATAAATTATATTTGGAGGCCGAACGCTTGGAGCGCCGGATCCGCTATGATATGGAGATGCTCAAGACTCTGGGCTATTGTCACGGGATTGAAAATTATTCCCGCCATCTGACCGGGAAGTTAGCTGGGGAAGCGCCAGATTCTCTTTTGGCCTATTTCCCCCAGAAAGCCGGCCAGCCTGATTTTTTAACCATCATCGATGAATCGCATATCGCGGTGCCGCAGGTAGGCGGAATGTATAACGGCGACCGGGCACGCAAAGAAACCTTAGTCCAATATGGCTGGCGTCTGCCTTCGGCTTTAGATAACCGCCCCCTTAAATTCTCTGAATTTGAACAGCGGATAGGCCAAGTTATATTCACAACGGCAACGCCGGGCGATTTCGAAATCAAGCACTCTAGCCAAGTTGTCGAGCAAGTAATCAGGCCGACAGGCCTAGTCGATCCAGAAATCGAGATCCGTCCAGTGTTTGATAAAGAATCTAATTACAGCCAGATAAATGATATTATTAAAGAAATCAAGGTTTTAGCCGCTAAGAACGAGAGGGTGATCGTTAATACCTTAACTAAGAAGCAGGCGGAGGAGCTGAACACTTATCTGCAAGCCCAAGGCTTGAAATCCAATTATCTTCATTCCGACGTTAAGACCTTGGAAAGGACAGAAATCCTCCAGCAATTTAGAGAAGGGAAATTTGACACTTTAATTGGAGTTAATCTTCTGCGTGAGGGCCTTGATTTGCCCGAGGTAACCCTAGTGGCGATCCTAGACGCTGATCGCGAAGGCTTTTTGCGTAGCCAGACTTCGCTTATCCAGACCATGGGCCGGGCGGCTCGTAATGTCAGGGGAAAGATCATCTTGTATGCTGATAAAATGACCGGTTCGATCAAGCGCGCTAAGCGGGAAGTTGACCGTCGCCGCCAAAAACAGCTGGCTTATAATGAGAAGCACAGCATTACTCCGATGTCGGTCTCCAAAAAGATAGAACACTTTCTAGATATTGAAGAGAAATAAGAAATTAATTTAAAGTAAGCTATTCTTATGAAGATAGAATACGAAGCTACGTTTACTAACATCGACAAAGAAGAGATTCGGGGGCGTTTGCGCCAAGCTGGAGCCTCTTTGATAAAGCCAGAATTTTTGCAGAAACGGGCGGTTTTTAATTTGCCGGATAATGATAGTAATTCTTGGCTACGCGTCCGAGATGAGGGGGATAAGATAACTATGAGCTTGAAGCGGGTAGATGGTGGGAGTATCCAGAATCAGAAAGAAACTTGTTTTACAGTCAGCGATTTTGAGGAAGCAAAAGAATTCCTGCAGCTTCTGGGTTGTCCATATAAATCATACCAAGAAACCAAGAGGGAAATCTGGCTGTTAGGCGAAGCGGAGATCAGTCTTGATGAATGGCCCTATTTGGAGCCATTCGTGGAAATTGAGGCTCAGGATGAGGCTTCGGTTAAGGCGGCGGCCCAGCGTCTTGGTTTTAACTACGAAGATGCTTATTTTGGCGCGGTTGATGTTTTGTATAGCAAGAAATATGCTTGTCCTTTGGAATTAATAAACCAGCGGACACCGCGGATAACTTTTGAAGACCCAAATCCTTTCCTTTAGCCATATGGAAGAAAAAATAATCATCCGCGGCGCGCGGATGCACAATTTAAAGAATATCGATTTAGAGATTCCTCATAATAAGCTGACAGTCATCAGCGGCGTTTCTGGTTCCGGCAAATCATCCTTAGCTTTTGATACGCTCTTTGCTGAAGGGCAGAGGCAATATGTAGAATCCTTGTCGCCTTATATGCGCCAATTTTTAGGACAGAAGAAACCGGCAGACGTTGATGAAATCATCGGTTTAGCCCCTTCGATTTCCATTGACCAGAAGGCTCTTTCCCATAATCCCCGCTCGACTGTCGGGACCCTAACGGACATCTATGATTACTTGCGCGTCCTCTATGCCCGGGTGGGAGAGGTGTTTTGTCCTTTGTGCGGTACTAAGATTGAAAAGCTATCCGCGGAAGAGATGGTTGATATCATTATCAAACGCGGAGAGGATATATCAGAAGAATATGTCACCATCTTAGCTCCTGTCATTTTGGATCGAAAGGGTGAGTACTACCAGCTTTTATATAATTATCTTTCTTTGGGCTTTGCTGAAGCCAGAATCGACGGTTCCTGGCATTCCTTGCGGGAGCAAATCAAGTTATCGCCTAAACAGAAGCATGATATCCAGATCGTGATGGACAAAGTGATGCTCAGCGACCAGAGCCGGATGTTTGAAGCAGTCGAGAACGCCTTATCATACAGCCAGGGATTAGTAATTGCTAAATACAAAGAGGCGGAATTCTTATTATCGGCCAACTGGACTTGTCCAAAAGATAATTTTTCTTTCCCTGAAGTTGAACCTCGCCTATTTTCTTTTAATTCTCCCCATGGAGCTTGCCCAGAATGCAACGGTTTGGGGAAGATAGGCTTTTTTGCTGAGAAATCCTGCCCCAAATGCCAGGGCGACCGCTTGCGTCCGGAGGCTTTATCCGTCCGGGTGAATAATAAGAATTTAGCCGAAGTGGCCAGGATGCCAATCGATAAGGCGACGGATTTCTTTACCAAATATTATCACAAGATGACTAAGCGACAATTAGCGATCGCTGAACCGGTTGTCCTGCAGATCATTAGTCGTTTCGAATTTTTGTTGAAAGTCGGCTTGCATTATCTTAATCTCTCTCGGGAAGCGGAAACCTTATCCGGCGGAGAGGCTCAGAGGATCAGGCTGTCTTCCCAGATAGGATCCCATCTTTCCCGGACTTTATATGTCTTAGACGAGCCGACTATCGGTTTACATGAGCGGGATACAGCTAGATTAATCCAGACGCTTAAAGCCCTGCGTGATAAGAATAATACGGTCGTGATCGTGGAACATGACGAAAAAACTCTTCGGGAATCTGATTATCTGGTAGACCTTGGCCCCTTAGCCGGAGTCCATGGCGGCGAAGTCGTCGCCGCCGGCAGAACCGAGGATCTTTTAGTTGAGAAAAATAAAGACGGCCAGGGGTCTCTGACATTGGAGTACTTGCGTGGCCAAAGAGATATCTCTTTGCCGGATAAAAGGCGCAGCCAGAATCATGGGAGCTTGAAAATCTTGGGAGCGAAAGCTAATAACCTAAAAAACCTAAAAGTTGAAATTCCTTTAGGGAGACTGGTGGGACTAAGCGGCGTTTCTGGTTCAGGCAAGTCATCCTTGATGTATGATGTTTTATATAAGAATATCAACCATATTAAGAATCGTCCGGGCGGGCGGGCTAAATTGGAGGACGTGAGCGATATCAAAGGTACCGATTACATTAATAAGGTGGTAGTTATCGACCAGTCGCCAATCGGTAGGACGCCGCGTTCTAATCCAGCCACTTATACCGGCATCTTCACTCCGATTCGCGATTTCTTTGCTGCCTTGCCTGAGGCCAAAGAAAGAGCCTATACTTTGTCGCGTTTTTCCTTTAATCGTCCGGGCGGACGCTGTGAAGCTTGCGAAGGCGCTGGTTCTAATTTGATTGAGATGCATTTCCTACCCCCGGTCTTGGTTGAGTGCGAGGTTTGCCGGGGTAAAAGGTTTAATCGGGAAACTTTGCAAGTGAAGTACAAAGGCAAGAATATCGCTGATGTTCTAGATTTGACGATTGATGAGGCGGTTAATTTATTCGCTGAACATTATTATATCGTAGATAAGTTGAAAGTCCTGCAGTCGGTCGGACTGGGCTATCTAAAATTAGGCCAAAGCGCCACCACTTTATCTGGCGGCGAAGCTCAGCGTATTAAGATCGCTAAAGAATTAACCTATACTTTAGGTAAGCGCACCCTATATCTCCTGGATGAGCCGACTACCGGCCTTCATTATTACGACATCGAGATGTTGCTTAGCGTCCTAAATAAATTAGTGGAGAAAGGGAACTCGGTTCTAGTCATTGAGCATAATCTTCATATGCTAAAATCAATGGATTATATCATTGACTTGGGTCCGGATGGCGGCGATCAAGGCGGCCGATTAGTGGCTAGCGGCAGTCCGGAAGAGATAGCCGCTAATAGCAAGAGCATTACCGGTGAGTATCTTAAAGAATATCTTAAATAAAAAAACCAGCTTTTGTGGCTGGTGTGAGAGAGGGAAGTAAGGAGAGTTCAATGGAATTGGGGGCAGTACATGATTAAGGCGGAATAAGCGAAGAGGATCAAGACGGCTATGAGTATAACCTTCCCGTAATCGAGATTCTGGAGCCTTCTTTCAAGCCAATCTGGTTTTTGGGTTTCTTCATTCATCTTATCTGGATTTTGGATTTATAATCAAAGGAACTGAGGATATTATAGTATAAATTAATATTTTTGTCAATACTAGAAGAGAAAGAAAAAACCGGAAAAAGTTCTTTTGTGGGCCCGCTTTCTTTAAAAACCTAGCGGGTGCAAAATATTTTTTCCGGCTTTCTGAGCCTGACCATCATTTTTTAAGATCACCTGCCGCGCTAGCGATTTAAGCGGTTTTACCAGGGAAAACCAATCGTCTTAGGGGAAAAGGACTAATTTCTTCTTTTATGGAAGAGGCTCATTTTCCGGTTTGTCTAGATGACGAAATAACCGGGTTTGTGAAGAGCAAGATGTCAATTGCCTCATCAGGACTAAACCTTCACGAAGCTATTTAAATCTTATCTTCCTTATAAAAATTTGTCAATCATATGCCAGATAAAAGTTTAGTAACTCCCTTTGCCCATCAGGTCTATAGCGCTTGCCGTAAGGTGCCCAAGGGCCGGGTTGTGACCTATAAAGGTTTGGCTATCCTTTTGGGCAAGCCCGGGGCTAGTCGAGCGGTCGGCAATGCTTTGCATCGGAATCCTTATGCGCCCGAGGTTCCTTGCCATCGAGTAATCAGAAGTAATGGCCAGGTTGGCGGCTTTGCTGGAGGAAAGGCGCGGAAGCTTAGGCTGTTAAGGGAAGAGGGGATTGTTATTAAAGATGGCCGGATAGATCTGAAGAAGTATCTGTATAATTTCAAGCCGACAAAAAATCTCCCGTAAGGGGAGATTCTTGTAACTTCGCCAAGCGGCTTTTTGATTGAACTTTGACTATTATATCTTAGCAAATAATATGATAATAGTCAATCTGTATTATATAAATTAAAGCGCGCGTGTGGACCCGCGGGGAGTTGAACCCCGGAGTTGGAATGTCAAAGTCCAATTTGCCACCTGGCCGGGCCCACGCTAAATTATTTTAACATAAGCCACTTAACCGGGGATTAAACGAAGGCTAAAATAAACATAAGAATACCTATGCCAAAAGGCAACAATCATTCTAACTTATTAAAGTCTCAATTAAAGACGATTCCTCTGAAACCGGGTGTCTATTTTTGGCTGGACAAGAAGGGGCGAGTCCTCTATGTCGGCCGAGCTACTAAGCTGCGGCAGAGGCTAAGCCAATATTTTTCAAACAGAGTTGAGGCGCGGATTCAGGAGATGGTGGCCCAGGCGGTTAAGATAAGATATGAAGTGACTGAGAATGTTCTAGAAGCGATTATTTTAGAGGCTAAGAATATCAAGAAGTATTGGCCGAAGTATAATGTGGTTGACCGCGATGACCGTTCTTTTATTTATATCGTTATCCCGAAGGATGACTATCCTCGTCCCTTAATCGTCCGCGGACGGGATTTGCGTAAATTTTCCTTGACCAGCGCTAAGGTTTTCGGACCCTACCAATCTTTCCATTTAGTGCAGAGCGCTCTCCGCTTAATCCGCCGCGTTTTCCCTTATAGCACTTGCCGCCCACTGAGCGGTCGTGCTTGCTTTGATTATCAGATCGGCCTCTGCCCAGGCGCCTGCCTAGGTACGATTAGCTCGCCTGCCTACCGCAAGAATATTAGGAATCTCGAGTTATTTTTAGCTGGTGATAAAAAAACTTTAGTTAAGAGACTAATGAAAGACAATCCTGATAAACTCCGGGCCCTTCAGCATATTCAGGACGTCTCTTTGCTGGGTCGGGAGGAGAATCTGGAAGAAGCTAAGTTAAGCCGGATCGAAGGCTATGATATCAGCCACCATGCCGGTCGCGAAACCTACGCCTCCTTAGTGGTCTTTGAAAATGGCCAGGCTAATCCCAATGAATACCGTTTGTTTAAAATCAAGAAAGCGGCCGCTGGTGATGATGAGCGGGCCCTCTTGGAAGCCCTAGAGAGGCGTTTTAACCATCCGGGGTGGCCTTCACCGGATATGATAATGATTGATGGCGGTAGTCCTCAGATCAGTTTCCTTTCCAGGCACTTAGCTAAATATAATCTTAAAGCGCCTTTGGTTGGTATTTCTAAATTCGGTGGTGATCGCTTGGTCTTTGCGACCGGGACTAAACAGAGCGTTAAGGAGTTAGCGACCAACCTGAAGCCGACGCTGTTAAAACTCCGCGAAGAGGCTCATCGTTTTGCTAATTACGGCCGGACCAGGCGGAAGCTTCGTTAATTAAAAAACCCTCATTTTTTAGAGGGTTTAAAGCAGTCGAGGCATAATGTCTGGACCAATACGTGATTCCTTAGTCTTGATGATTATGAAATCTGGAGATAAACCAGCTTCTTGGAAGGCTTTGGCTTCAGTCAGGGTCAGACAAACAGCGATGAAATTAAATCCCAGCTCTTTAGCGGCTTGGTAATCAGCTAGATTAGAGCTGAGTAAGACGACTTTCCCTGGGAAATAAGCTTGCTGGTCGATTAAGGCAATTTTTTGCAAGTGGGTGGCAAATTCTCCCAAAGCTTCACTTGCCTCCTTTTTTTCTTTAAGCCAGAAGAATAGATTGAGGTTAAGACGTAGCTTATGGGCCTTGCTTTCTATCTGGCCAGTCTGGCCATAGAGTCCGATGACATAGCCCGCCTGGCGCAATTGGAAGAAATCCGAATCGCTCAGCGGCTGATAGGCCGAATTTTGGAAAAGTCGGCTATCCACGGAAAAGATTAGGATTCTGTCCATTTTTAAGGTTTTTTTGAAAGAAAGTTTATTAGAATATTATTAAAATCATAGCAAAAATCGGAGGTATTGACAATATTTTAGGAAATGATAAGATATAGGCAATCAAATACTACCACAGACAGCCAGCTTTCCAGGTTTCCTGGATATAAGACTTGCCGAGGTAAAACCTTTCTAGGCTTTTATTGTCGTCTGTGGAAACACAGATTTTTTATTTATAATCAATTCAAAATAATATGCCTAAATCAAAAATCCAAAAGCAAGAGATTTTACGGACTCTGGTTGAGAAGATCAAACAATCGAAGTCTATCGTTTTTACCAATTTTAACGCTCTAGGAGTGAAAGAAAATGAGGATCTCAGAGCTAAGCTCCGGGAAGAGAACGGCGAATATTATGTCGCCAAAAAAACCTTGATGGAATTAGCTTTCAAGGATCAGAAAGTCGAAGGTCTTAAGATCAGGGGCCTGGAAGGCAAGGTAGCGGCCATCTTCTCCTATGCTGATGAAGTGGCTCCAGCTAAAGTAGTTTTCAACTTCAAGAAAGATAAGGAAGGGAAGATAGTTTTCTTGGGTGGAGTCTTAAATGATAAATTTTTAAATCAGAATGAGGTCGAGGCTCTAGCTAAGCTTCCCAGCAAATTGGAATTACAAGCCAAACTTGTTGGTTCCTTGAATGCTCCGGTTAGTGGTTTCGTTAACGTTTTAGCCGGCAATCTAAGAAGCCTGGTAACCGTCTTAAAAGCGATCGAAGAGAAAAAAGCTTAATTATAAATATAATAATAAGATAGCGTTTAGCCTTATCAAAGACTGCTCGCATCAATAAAATTATGTCAGAAGAAAAAAAACAAGTTGAAGTTCCAGCCAAATTCGAGAAGCTGGTTAAGGAAATCGAAACCATGAGCGTTTTGGATTTAGCGGAATTAGTTAAGATCTTAGAAGAAAAGTTTGGCGTCTCTGCCGCCGCTCCAGCCATGATGATGGCTGGTCCAGCTGGAGCTGCCGCTGAAGCTGCTCCAGAAAAAGACAGCTTTGACATCGAAATCACTGACGGCGGCGCTAATAAGATTGCTGTCATCAAGGTGGTTCGCGAATTGACTGAGATGGGCTTAAAGGAAGCCAAGGATCTCGTTGATGCCGCTCCGAAAATGGTAAAAGAAGGCGTCAAGAAAGAAGAAGCAGAGAAGATTAAAGCTAAATTAGAAGAAGCAGGCGCTAAGGTTACTTTGAAATAAGCTTAAAAAGCTAAATAACAAGAAACCGTCTATTAGGCGGTTTTTTGTTATATTAGGTAAATATACTTTATTGACTCTTTTAAGTAATTATGTTAATATAAGTTATTATTGTCCTTTGACAATCAATGGAGCTTTTGCCGGCTCTTTAAACCTGCTGTTAAAACAGTTAGGAGGTCTATCTGTCCGATTGGCCTAAGGTAGCTATTTTGTCCCAATCAAATACCGTAAAAAATGAAAAAGTTCATGAAAAGTCTTTGGGTCAGGATTTTCCAGACCTTGGTTTTTGTTTTGTCGTTCGGCTCTTTCTCCTTCAAGAAAAGAGGCCGGGTCCAGCGCTATCAATACTTAAGCACTCTGTGTTTGCTGCTTTGGGCGTTTATTGCCACGGTTGATGTTTATTTGGTAGTACGTTACTTCCAAGTCGGCAGCTATCTGCCCGTATTAATCGCGGTCATTCCTAGCATAATCATATCTATGCTGATCGGGAAATTATTCGCTCGGCATTTAGAAAGTCTCGATGACAACTTTGGCATGGAAGCCACCTTTATCATCGGGTTTTATTTGGTCTTTTATATCTTGATCGTGCTCTTCGGAGTTTACCTGCTCTTAGCTGAGCTAACTGGGTTTTTCCCTTGGTGCAGCTGGTTCTTTAGCAACTATTGGTTGGAGTCCTTGCTGATTATTCCCCTGTTTCTGATTTATCGTTCCCGCTTCTATCTGAGTGTCCTCTTGCGGCCGCTTGGGAGCTTAAAGCGGGTAGCCAGAATCATGGAAAAAATCGCTAAACAAGAAAATCAGCGTCGCCTGGATTTCTTTTACTGGCGACTGAGCAAAAGTCGTAATCTGCTGTTTATATCAATGGTTCTGTCTGATTTGATCCTAAACAAGTATCACGAGAAGCTGGGCCGCGACTATCGCCTTTTCAGGCGTTTTTCCGTCCTGCTTATAAATGCCGGACCGGATGAGCGCGACTCGATCAGACCTATCTTTATCACGACTGGCAGTTATAGCCAGACCACGGCTAAATTGCTGGCTTGTTTGCGCAATCTTATGAAAGAAGGCAGCGTTGAACGCAAGTTGGAAGTCCCAGCTATTTTGGAGATCGTGCTTAATTTCCTGGGTGCGCCGAAAGAAGCCAAAGATCATGATATGCTTAGAGGTTTTTTACCTTTCCGTGATTTCATAAACAGCCGGGTATTTGCTGAATACGTAGCCATCGAAGAATTCACCCAAAAAGAGGCGGCTAAATTAGCCCGGGAAAAACTGGCTAAACTTTTACGCGATATGAATAATGGGGATGTGGAGTCCTTCCTTTTCTTCTATAGCAAATATGGCATTAATCTCTTAGGTATCCACCGGGAAGAGACTTATAATTTCTTCGAATGCGTGTTTTCGGATTTAAGCAATGAACCCACGACTCTGTTCCATTATTCCCGGGAAAAGCGCCAAGCTTTCTGGGGTCCGAATCTCGATCTTTTTTTTATGGCCTGCCGGGAATTATATCGTTCTAGCCATGATGACGCATTGCTCGCTTGGATTAAAAGGGCCTGTAAAGCTCTCTTGACCCACATGGAATCATTTGCCGCTTCAGCCGTGAATCCGGCCAGCATCACCCGCTTATGTAAAAACAAAAGGGATGAGCTAAATTTCCTTTAGCCATCCTTAATCGTACTTTTTATAACAGAAAAGCTGCTTTCAAAAGAAGGCAGCTTTTTTCTTTGTCGTTGTTAGTAGTTAAGTTTAAGGGAATAGACGCTACTCCCATCTAGAATATAGGCTAGCTTTTCCGTTTCATTGATCTGGATATCTTTAAGTGAGTCAAAGGCTGAAAGGTCGAATTGGGCCAGGAAGGCACCGGCTTTAGGTCCGTCTTTCACGTCGTTCTTAGCGAAGACGGCTAAGCGTTTAGACGCCAGTTCGAAGACATAGAAATATTTGCTGCCGCTGATCAATTTAGAAGCTTGGGTCAGCGGGGGAATGATGCTTGAGGTATTTAAGTCCTGTCTTTTACCGCGATAGAGCTTAGTAATACTGCCGTCTTTTTTTAGGACATAGATTGTGCCGTCGATGGTGAAAGTAGTGCCATCTTTCAGATCAACTTGCTCTTTCAGCCAAGGAGTCGGACTAGAGAAGGTGTCGCCTTTCAGGTTTAGGCGATATATCTGGCTGCTATCAGCGCTGAGGATGTAAAGGCCGCTATTATAGAGGCGATAGTCGCTGAGAGCGCTGTTTAAGCCTTCGATCTTTAGGATCTGGCCTGTCTTGGTTTTCAGGTCGACTTTCATCAATTGCTTGTCGTCTAAATAATAAATATTGCCATCTGCTTCGCTCGGGTGGCTTAAGTTGGAACTGTTAGCTAAGCCGATAGTGGCCTGAGTCTTATTTTTCAAATCAAAACTATAAACGTTGTGGTTCTTATTGTCCGCCAGATATAATTGGCCATTTAAGAAAAAGAGATTGTCAATCGCCGCCTCCGGCTTGATATCGGAGGCTTTAAGGATTTCTTGGCCACGATCGGTTTTTGTCAGGTGTTGCACCCTCTCTGCTACAGCCGTGACTTTAGCTTCTAATAGTTTATATTTTTCTTTCTCTTTCTTGCTTTTCTGCGGGAAACTCTTGAGCAATTCTTGGAGGTTGATAAGCACCAGTTTAGCGCCTTCTTCGTTGTTATATAAGAGATATGAGTCAACCTGGCTCTGCTTGTCTTCGATCTGCGCTACCAAGTCGTCGAAGGCTTTCTGTTGCGCCTGGTAATGGTTATTAATCTTAGTGTAGGCCAGGCTGGCTATTAAGATGAGGATAAAGGCACCGAGGATGATCAAGAGGCCGCGCCGGTTCCGATTGAGCCCGCTAAAAGCATTTTTTATATTCTTTCCCAGTTGTTGGATGAAGCTCCCGGAAAATATCAGGACGAAATTTTGCAAGGCATTCTTGATCGGCGGCCAGATAGAAATGGTCTGGCGCCGGCCGAAGATTTTTTCTTTGATAATGAAGGATTCACGCGGCGCCGGGCTGTCTTTGGCTTTTAAAGGCAGGGCCGGCATCGGCGTTCTTTCTGATCGGACTTCTTGGCGGCTGATTTCCCGGCTTGACTGGGGTCGTTCAGGTTTTTTCGGCCAGAGATTCCGGATGATCTTGCCTAAGCTGCGGCTGGTTTTCTTGAGATTGATGATCCCGGCCGGGCTTAGCATCTTTTCCGTCTTTTCTTCGGTATAGTTCAGACTGGATATGGAGGATTGGGCTGAGACGTTCTTTTCATAGATTTCGCTTTCCAAATCCTGGCCGAAGGAATTCTTGATGATGATGCCCAAGAAAGGGACATAGGAGTTGATTTGGGCTAAAGTATTTTTGATCTGCTCCGCGGCTACAATCGGCGGTAGCTTAGTGACAATAGTCGTCAGTTCTTTAGGGGAGAGATATTCCGGTAAAGCTTCATTAGTGAAGACGAAATAGGAATTAGCGGGGATTTCGCCGCTCACGACCGAGGAAAAGAATTTGGGTTCATGGACTAGACCACCCGCCTTATTGGCTCCGTTTTCTTCTTCACTGCCGGATTCGACATTAGTGACAGCGAATCTGTCTTGGCGCGGATAGATCAGTAGGGACTTGTTTTTGCCTAGGTTGGAAAAGTATAGCTTGTTTTCATAAACTACTCCGACCACTAGATTGGCTGAATATTGGGAGATTTTTATTTTCTCTTCGTTGATAAAATCGACCAGGCTCTTGTTAGTTTTAGTCAAGACCGATTCGAAGATGTTCTCGACTTTGATCGTTTCTACTTTTTGCCTCAAGAGGATCTTTTCGTCGCCATAATAATCAGCATTGATAGTATTAACCAAAAAAGCCAGGATTTTCTCCGATTCTACCCGGCGACCTTTTATCTCCGCTAAGACGAAAAGACGACCAGCCAGGCTTTCTTTAAGGGCGTCCGGTTGAGCGATGAAGACGCGGTTAATCGTATTAGGAGTCTTGCCGGCGTTCAGGATGAGAGAGGCGATTTTATAATGCATAAATAAACAATAGCCAAGCTATTTATTGGTTTGACTGATTAACGCCTATATTATACTATAAAGACATAAATAAATAAATATGTTGAATAAGTTATTCGGTTCAGAATTAAGAGCGCGCGTTTTAGAAAAGATCCTAGCGGCGCCCGAAAAAAAATATTATCTACGTGCCTTAAGCCGGGAGCTGAAAGTGACGCCGGCCGCCCTGCAAAAAGAATTAGATAATTTAGAAAAATTAGGTTTGGTCGCATCCGGCCTAGATACGGAAATATCTGACCCGAAGAACAAGGAAAAGAAGTTTTTCATCCTAAAGCGAAATTTTCTATTATTCGATGAGCTTCAAGCCCTTTTCGCTAAGGCGCAATTATTCTTTGTCCAAGAGTTCCTGGGCCGCTTAGAGAAGCTGACTAACTTGAAGTATTTTGTCTTGACCGGCCGTTTTAGCGGTAATCCATTATCTAAAACCGACTTACTGATCGTGAGCCGTATCAAGCATGATAAGTTCTTGCCGATTTTAAATGACTTAGAGAAGAAAATCGGACAGGAAGTTAATTTCACCTTGATGGACGAAACTGAATTCTATTATCGCCGCGATATCATGGATATTTTTCTCTATTCAATACTAAATAACCGCAAGATCGTAATGGTGGACAACCTGGAGCCGCGTAAGGGGATAATTAAGGGCTAATATGGCTAAATCTAGGTCACCAATCATTAAATGGTTTAAACGTATACTGTGGCTTTTTTTAATATTAGTAGCCCTATCGATATTGTTGCTCAGCAGTTCGATTAATCAGTTTAAAAACTTCTATCGCCACACCCTCTCGGCGAAAGCTGGGCTAGAAACCGCTTTGCAAGCTCTGGAATCTAAGAATCTAGAGTCGGCCGGGGCTTCAGCTCAGAAGGCGGAGGCGGAATTTAAAGCCGCCTTATTAGAGCTAGACTCTACCCGTGATAATTTTTTGATTAAGAATCTGTATTTTTTCCGAGGCCAGATAGACGACTTAGCCGCTTTGGACCAGGCCGGTTTGTCTTTAAGCCAAGCCTTTAGTCGCGGCCTTAACATCGTCAGGCCCTTCCAAAGCGCCTTGGTTGATAATCAAGGCAAGAAATTTTTTGAATTTCCCGGGAGCGATAAAGCTCTAATTTTGCAGTCGATCAAGGATTCAGAGGCGGAATTTTCTAAACTGCAGGCCGATTTAGATACGGCCGCGGCCAATCTGGAAAGTATCCCTAAATTCAGCATCCTCTATCCCGTTCACAAACAGATTGATGATCTTAGGATCAAGGTTGAGGCTGGGCGCGAGCTTCTATTGGCTTTACGTCCTTGGCTGAGGCTAGCTCCGGTTATAGCCGGTTATCCTGAGCCGAGCCGTTTTCTTTTGCTTCTACAGAACACCGATGAGCTTAGGCCGACCGGCGGCTTCTTGGGTACTTATGGGATCTTGGAGTTGAGTGGCGGAGAAATTAAGACTTTAGTGACCGAGGATACATATCATCTTGATATGCCGGTGAAGGATACGCTCACGACCACGCCGCCCTTGGTCCTTAAAACCTATCTCAAGGTGGATAAATGGTTCCTGCGTGATTCCAACTGGTCGCCTGATTGGCCAACCGCGGCTAAAGATATCCAGTTTGTCTATAGGGAAGAGTTGAACCTTTTGAAACAGGCTGATTCTGGTTTTAGCGGCGTTATCGGGATTACGCCCGACTTAATCTCCGATTTGATCAGATTGACCGGACCGATCAGCGTCAAGGGCCAGGAATATAACCAGGATAATTTTCAGAAATTACTTCAATATAATGTCGAGGTTGCCTATAAGGACGATAATATATCCTCTTGGGACCGAAAAGAAATAATTAATGATATTATCAAAGAACTTAAAGATAGATTGATGGCTCTGCCGCTTAGTCGCGTTCAGGACCTGGTTCTATTACTGGAAAGGAATCTGGAGCAGAAGAATGTCCTGGTCTATTTCAATAATCCCGTCTATCAAGATCAGATTAATGACCTGAGTTGGGCGGGCAGGGTTAAGAAGAGCGCCGGTGATTATTTAATGGTTGTAGACGCTAATCTGGCCGCCTTTAAAAGCGATGCCGTAATGGTTAAGAGTATTGACTATGCCCTCAAAGCCAGGGATGAATATGAAGCTAAGCTTAAACTCCACTATCGCCATACTGGTGGCTTTGATTGGCGGACGACCAGATACCGCAGTTATACCAGGGTCTATGTTCCCAATGGGAGCCAGATAGTTAGTATTAAGGGAGAAGAGCCCGGGACGCTGAATGTCTACTATGACCCCGCCCTTGATAAGAATGTCTTTGCTTTTTTCTTAGTGGTTGAACCGGGCAAGGAAAAGACGATCGAAATAGATTATAAACTTTCAGATCAACTAAAGAAAGAAATGAACGCCGATAATTATTCACTCCTAGTGCAAAAGCAACCAGGGCGGAGAACTAGCCAATTAACGGTTGGTTTAGATTTTAAGAACAGGGTCAATAGATATACTAGCGACTTATTGACAGATAAGGTTTTTCAGCTGAAGCTCGAAGAATAGCTCGGTATAGTTGCTAATATTACTTAAATTAACTGATTGACATAATCGCTTAATTTGTTATTATATTTACGTAGCTTAACAATTTAATATTATTCCCGGGTAGCGCAGCGGTAGCGCAGTTGGCTGTTAACCAATTGGTCGTCGGTTCGAATCCGACCCCGGGAGCCAACGTAGATTAAGCGAGGTTAAAGCCTCGCTTTTTCTTTTATTTTCGCCAAAATATGTCGGTTCGAACCTAGCGATTTCAGCGTTAAATTTTTCAACGTTATTTCTGAGTGGAATAAGCCAATTATGATAAGAAATGCTAATGTTTTTGCCAATTATTCTTTGGTTCGAACCTAACTTCTTAATGATGTTATTTCGTGTTTCTTTGTCTCCTTTATCAAACTCCTTTCGAGCTTGAGCACAGAAAATAAAATTTTCTTTGGTAAGCTCTATTAGTTCTGCCTTGCTTGGTTTTGTTTTAATTTCATTTTGGCTTAAAGCTTCAATCTCAGCTTTTAATTTAGTCCGTTCGACTAAATAATCAGCATCATCAAGCATCTTTTTCATTCTCATGCTATTAAGCTCAGATAACTGATCTTCTAAATCTTTAACCTTCTTTTCTCTATCCAGTTTAACCGGCTTTTCTGTTTCAAATTCCTCTTTCATATTTTTCTCTAAATAATCTAAGGCTAAGCTTAAAAACTGGGGATGCATTTCCAGTTTTTTAAGGTCGCTTTTAACTTGTTTTTCTAATTCTTCTTCTTGAATAGAACCTTCTCGACAGCCAGTTTCTTTTCGTTTATGCGTACAATGGTAATAGTGATAAGTTTTAACTTCATTAGCTTCTAAAATATATTTTCTTTTGCGTTCAGCGGTAATAGCACAACCACAAAAACCACAGGTAAAAGCGCCAGAATACATAAAGTCTAACTTTTTAACATTTCTTTTATTACCCCTTAAGCCTAATAACTCTTGAATCCGATTATAATCTTCAAGACTAATTATCGGCTTATGTTTGCCCGGGCTTTCTTTACCGTTATAAGTGATTATGCCGCAATAAAATGAGCTAGTTAACATTTTATACCAGGTGCTTCTAGATAATGAATTGCCCCCAGTTTTAGCTTTTGCCCTAGTCTTATAACCCCAATCATTATTTAGCTTATTTAATACCTCTTGAGCAGTATAATTACCAGTTAAAAAGAGCTTAAAAGCCTCTTTAAGAAGCGGTGCACGCTTCTTGTCGGTAATTAGTGTCCGTTGACCTTTCTCGAGCCTCATATCGTTTAAATAGCCCTCAGGAGCTTGTCCTGGAAGCCAACCGAGAGAGACTTTCTTCTCTAAACCACGCTTTACATCCTTGCCTAATTTAGAAGAGAAATATTGAGACTGACTGAGAGCTAATTGGAGCATCATTATGCCTTCCGGGGAATTATCAAAATTATATGATCCGAATTTTAAATCTTTAATAATCCCGGTACGGACTAAATAGGTAATAGTTGAAGCATCTATTTCATTTCTTGATAATCTATCAGGATGCCAGGCAATAATGCCGTGCGCTTCACCTTTCCTTATTCTTTTTATCATCTCAGCGAAAACCGGCCGATTGTATGGCGAAAAAGCGCTATGCTTTTCTTCCATAACTGCAACAATTTCTAAGCCGCTAAAAAACTCTTTAACTTTATCCATTTGACTTTCAATGGATAAAGCCTGTCTTTCATCGCCTTCAGTTGATTTGCGGACATAGGCAAAATATTTAATTGGATTTTCGCTCGTCATATATGTATTTTTAGATAACAAAAAGGGACGGTCCTGAGCATCCAACTAAATATTGCCAAAAGCAATACTCGTCAGCAGAACCATCCCTTTTTGGGGGCGAGTATAAAAAAAGCTTTTGGGCTGTGTTATTTAGTTGGATGCTACTTATATATTACTACATTTTAAATTTTTTTCAAGTTTCTATAATATTGATTGTGCTGCGATTTTGTCATCGGCTTATAAGTCTGTTCCACTAGCCATAATAAATCAGCTGCCTGTTTGTAGGCCTCTTCGTCGCTTATTTCGATTTTAAAGATCTTCTGATAAAGCTTCTTGAATTCCTTCATGAAGCTGGGCGTAATTTCCATACTAGAACGGGAACTATGTTTATTTTTCAAAGGTAAAGTTAGAAACCGTATAAACGATATTGAATTTTTCCTAACCAATCAGAACGGTATGATTTTTCAAATAACGGCGGAATATTGCCAATAGCATTTGTGATAAATTCTTTTACTTCTTTAAAGACGGTAATAATAATTGGTTGCTCAAGGTTTTTTGAGGCTAATATTTTTCTCATTCCAAAATAGCGAATATCAAACAAATTTTTACTGACATATTTTGAAACGTAAAGCCCTAAATGATTAACGTGTTTAATTCTATTTATTTTTATAAATCCATTTTGCCAAATAGCTTTTAATTCATCAGAAGCCATTTCAAAATTAACTAATAAATGATAATGAACGGCTCCGCCATTTGGTTTTGGTCTACCATAGTAATCGTTATCAGATTGAAATTCAGGAATAGCGATATATTTTAAATTTGGCCTTTTTCTCTTTAGTCTTTTAATAAACTTCTTAAATATCGGATTAGCTTCAACTAGACTGGGAACATCAGAATCAAAGGTTAGGGTGATAAATACTTTTAAATCAGGATTAGCGTTTATTAAACGCACAATTCTTGATCTAGTCCGGCGCAAGGAAAAATCTCTCATTACCTCAACTTGAAAAGCCTTGTTAGCGCACTCTTTAATCTGCTTCATTATTTCTTCTTTTGTGCGACGTTTGGCGGCTTTTTTCTTCCTCTTCTTTTGGCCAACATGAATAGGCGTCTCGTATTGATAGAGCTCCACTTTCTTCCCGGATATTATTAACTTGTTCTGATAGGTGGTCATCTTTGAGGAGGAAATACAATTCTTCAACAACAGAAGTGTATTCTTCTTGATATGAGTTAAGTTTTCGAACTAAAAGCTCGAAATCGGTGGTTGAATCGGTTTTTATTCTTCTAGTAATTCCAAATCTTAAAGTTTTAATTCTTTCTCGAAGCCAAATAATGTAATCAAATTCTCTTTTAATGTTTTTATATATCATATATTTATCAAATATTCGTAGTGACGGCCCGGTGTGTGCGTATGGTCAAGTTAATTATATTAGGGAGGGGGCCGGGCCTCATTTCTAGTCTTAAGTCTCATTTACCGGCTGCGGTTTTTCTTTTTTGGCTCCCCCAAGGGGATGCCGCCAAAAAAGAAAAAAACTGCAGCAGCCGGTCGTAGTTTTAAATTTTAAAGGGAGTTGATTGTCTATCTGTGGCTTCTCATTTTAACGTCAGCTTATCGCCTATCAAGGTAGTAGCAAGTCTCCACTTTGACTGTCGCAAGCAATCAGACGTTGTCTCATTTCGTGCCGATAGATAATCTAAGGCGACGTTATCCGGCAATTTAAAAATCAGTCGCTACATTTAATTTTATGACTATATCAGTCAAATCAAATTGGACAGGTTCAGAGAGCACCTCTGATCTTGTTAGAAAACAGATTGCCGAGAGATGGGGCGAAGATGAAGCTAAACGTTATAATCCGTTTGTTAATTGCTTCACTTTTAAAGGTTGGCTTAAGAACGGTTATGTCGTCCGTAAGGATGAAAAAGCTATTCGGTCTTTCATTATCGTTGAAAAGAAAGACAAGAAAACCGGAGCGGTAGTTGAAAGACGACCGAAAACGATTTACCTTTTCTACGAGAAACAGGTTGAAGCGCAAGCTTAATAAATTTAGGAGTTAATCCTTCGGGATTGACTCCTTTTTTTGTATAGACAATTTAAAGAACTATCTTACAGTTAATTCTTTTTGTTTCAAGAATTCTCCTTCACTTAATGCACCTCTATAACCACCTTTATTTTCTCGTCCGCAATCAGAACAAATGCTAACAGGTTTCCAATAATGTTTTTTAGGTCGTAGCTTAATGTCATAACAACTGTCGTAAATTCCCGTTGGCTTAATAATTAAAACTTGCTTACATTTTGGACAATTATTTAAATTGAAGTCATGCCTTTCGTGGCACTTCTCACAAAATTTATGCTCAAGCTCTAATTTATATTCATTCCATTTAGTAAAAAGCAGTTTTGATTTAAGAAAAAATCTAAGCTCTGATAACCAAGAAAAAAAACCATTATCTTTTGGCTCCGGTTCTTCTTTTAGCATTTGGGTTCTATCAATAGAGCGTTCCCGGAAAATAATAACTCCTGGAATAAAGGTTAGGATGCGAAAACAATCAGTCCATTCATCGATAACAATACGAGCGCTTTTGGCGACTAACGTAATATTTTGGGTCGTGCCATAAACATCAACGTGGTGGTGGCGATGTTGTTGAAAAAATCTTCTGATAGCACCGCTTTCGTTTTCCCAGTTTCTAGGATCGAGCGGCTCGGCTATTTCATCGCAAACTACAATACAATTTCTGACATCAACAATGTCTTCCATTTCTTGGTAATAATGAAGATTATTTTTATCAGTATCCCATTCACCTAAAACATCAAAGCGTTTCCAGTTAAGCCATAAGTTAGAATATACTTGATAACCGGCGACAAGATAAGGATAAACAAAGGTCGCCATTATTAATGATTTACCGCTGCCAGGAAGCCCGGTAATTAATTTGAATTTTGAACCATCTAAAGCCATATTATTATTCTCTTAAACCGGAATTATTAATTAATATCTTAATGGCCATAATTGACCACAAGAAAGGATAAACAGAAAATATTAAACCAACTATTTGCCAGAGCGTATCAGTCGGAAAAATAAAATCAATGAGACTCGACCATTGTCTAATCATTCCGAAGAATATCGTAATGTTAGACCAGGGAATTAAGCTATTAACCGCTTGGCCAATAGCGTAAAGCAATCCTGATAAAAATGTTGTGATAAGAATTACTTTAATGAATTGAATTATTGCGTTCATATATTTATTGGCCGCCGGTCATTTTTTCAATGAAGGCTTTACCGTTTTTAATTGCCCATAAACCAAACAATCCCCACAGAGCCCATTTAATAATTGTTTTAATGGCTAAAAATAATTGATTGGTTTTTTGAGCATTAACTGTTCCTAATGTCGAGCTAGAAGTGAAAATATCTTTACCCCATAAGACAATGGTGGCGGTTGAGGTTCCGGTGGTTGGAATTTGAGCAGTTAAATTACCATCTACCGGCGAAAGAAAAGAAAGCTCGGTCATTACTGTCGCATTAGCACTCGCTTTCCAGGAATCATTTAAATTAGTGTATATATTAAAAGGGAAAACATTTTTTAAGATATTTCCGGCTTTATAAATTCCGTCAGTTGCTAGTGTGGTAAATTTATTACCAGCGATAATAAAGCCCAATTTAAATTTGCAACCGATAACTGTTAGATTAAGAGCGGGGACATCAACACCAAATATCTCCGGTGGTGGTGTATTCCAATCATCTTCGCTGCAAGCGGCGTCATACATCACGTCATCGTCATAAAAGGGATTACTTGAACTAGCCGCTAATATATCGGCTACGGTCGGAATTTGAGTCGGTTGCCAATTAACAGTTACGACATAGGGAATAGTTGTTGTTGCTTCGACGTCGCCCAAAGTAGGCGACCAATAGGCCGCTAAGTGTCCAATAATGTCATATTGGACATAACCAGTTGTTGAGGCATTTCCAGTTAAAGTGAAATAACTGTTTCCATTTGATTTACTAGTAAAAAATCCAGTGCTATCAATAATGGTACTTGTGGCGATAAATGTACTAGTTGTCCAATCAGGGCTTATCTCTCTTATTTCTATATAATCGTAAGGAGTGAATATATTTTCGTTATATAGATAACGAACAATAGCGGTTGATTGGTTAGAAAATGTGTAAGGATTAGAAAAGAAAAATAAATTTATTGAATCACCAGAATTAGGATTATTGGCACATTCGCCACAATCACTAGGACAAGTAGAGCAATTTTCGCTAATTGTTTGGCAGAGAGTATCACCGCAATATTCCGCTGGTGTAAAAGTTAAATTATTTAAGCCACCAGCGTGAACGTATATTTGAGCAACTTCTATATCGCTTAAAGTTTTATCCCAGACAGCAAAGTCGTCGTAAATATAAGTATTGCCAGCCCAGTTATTTGGATAAAAATATATCGCTCCGATATTTCCGTAATTTTGTGTAACGCTTAAATCAGCATCCCATTTCCTTACTCCATCAACATAAAGAACCTGGTGATTAGCGGTAAAAGTTAAAGTGATCAAGTGCCAACCGGCAGCGTAATTAGGAAAAGAATAATTGCCCGATGGATTGGCAATTAAATTAGAATTCCAAGTCGGGCTTTCGTTAATGTAGGCATTACTATAAACTTGAGGCTTGACCGGCCAACGACCATCGTTGACATGATCGGCACACAAATAAACAATCATTTGATTGTTTGTATTTTTTACTTCAAAACAATCGGCATTGTTGTTATAGTATTGCCAAAAGGAAATAGAAAAATTATTTCCTTGACTGATATTTAAGCCGGTTACATTAACGTTATTCCAAGACTGAGCTACGTTTAATGACCAATTGTCAGAAAAATTCCAGGGATTACTGCCGTTATAACCAAAATTATTCCCACTAATACTGCTGATTTTATCGACATTGGTATTATTAAAATCCCAGTATAATAAAAGGGAATCATCATAAACAGCTTTTACTTGTTTACTGCTTAAAATAAATAAACCAATTATTAAAGTTAAGCAGTATATAATTTTATTTATTTTATTTTTCATCTTTTTGGTTCGTTATTTCTCGCCAATTCTTATAAATCTCATCTAGCTTGAGCCGGTCGTGATAAAGCCTGGGCTCGGTGTATGTTTTATAAAACTGATAATCCAAATGGACGAGAATAGCTATTAAAATCACGAGTAAAATATTAGTAAACATAAAATTAATTTAAGAAAGGAGTTTTCGCCCCGCCGGTTAAAGCGGGGCGATAAACTATTTGATCGTGCCCCTGATTTTCTTCACGCCCCACATGATACCCTTGATAATCAAGGTTAGAGTGATGACGGCGCCGAACACTCCGAGGATATAAGGGATAAACGCATAAGCGTTATCCTTTAATAAACTGGTGGTGCTAGCTAAAGAATTCGTCAGGTCCGGATCGGCGGCCGCATGAGCGAAATTGGTGCTTAAACCAAGCGCGCCTAAGAAAGCCATAAATCCGATTCCAATCTTCTTAAACATAATTTTCACCCCCTTTCTAGTCTTTATTTTCGATTGTTAATAAAGAACGGAATAAGAATAAGACCGACGAATCCTGCCCACAAACACCACTTTAATACTTCATTTACTGCTTCAAATTCGGTCATATTATTTCAAACTATCTTTTATCTTTCTTAATCCCCAAATTATTAAGATGATAATAATTAAGGGTGTATAGATCTGCAAAAATTCAATGCCATTTATTTCCATATTTTTTTAGCTACGTAAATTATGATAATTGCGCCCAAGGCTATTTTTACGAAGAAAAATAAGCCGGCGATTGGCAATACGAAAGTAGCGCTTAAATTTACAATATTGTCAGCGCTGTCTAAAACTTGATAATGGAATAAAATTTCATTGAAATTCATAATAGTTAATTAGAGATTGGAGCGGACTTACAGGACATAAATCATTCCTTGCCGCCCCATATTTCTATTTTTTATCGTTTGCATTTCCTGGAACGTAAATAGAAAGATAAGCTCTTTGTCTTACCCCATCGACATAGCAATAGGGATAAACACTAACTTCCATTTCTACTTCTGAGCCAACTTGCCCAAAATCTTGATCCAACGGTACATTTACCTTTACCGGGTAAATACTGCCCAAGGGGTCAATGAATAACGAGCGAACAAGGCCGGGAACTCCGTCTTTGCTGACAAAATCTTTTGTTTTGTCATCTTTAATTTTTCCTTTTAAAATAAACATAGTTTTATTATTCTTTTATTTATTATTCTGCCCCCGACCTTTATCTGGCAGTTTACGCTCATATCATAGATAAAGATGGTTCTGAAAAGTTCCTGTACCATTTTTCAGAACAACAAAAAAAGACCTGTTTTACAGGCCTTTTTAGTGATATTTTTTCAGAACTTTAGATGTATTTTTTATTTAATTTAACTTTTCCTTTTCGTCCGGTATTGAAAACTAGGAAGTCTTTAATTTTAAGAACATCTTCAATTTTCTTATTAACTTCAAAGCAAATATTATGATACCTTTTCCAACGCCTTCGGTTTTCCTTATATTCATCAAAGTCATCAAACTCATCTTCGGCTATTTCTGAGTAAAAGAAATCATCATCTAAATTATCTTTATTATCAATAAAGATATATTTAAGCAATTTATGAGCATTTCCAATTTTATCTTGTTTGCCAATAGGAATCTTTTGTCCCTTTAGCCACAAAATACTTCTTTTCTCGTCAAAATAGGTTTTTTTATCATCCTCGTCTTCGCTTAGGAAGCTTTTTTGATCGAGTTGCTCAAAAATATTACTATTTATGACCTTAAAAGAGAGTTTAAGAGAATCTTTAGAATAGGGCTTAGAGAAAAGACGGCATAAATCATCAAATTCCTTTTTTTCTGGTATTTTACACTCCTTAATCTTCTTCATCCGGCTATATATGATTTTGAGGTTAGAATAATATACCCAAAATTCGTTAGTATGAATAACCTCGCTTTGAACATTGAGGAATTTATCCTCATTTAGCTCTTGTCCGGCCTCGCCCATAATTTCGGCCGTATTATCGAATATCTTTTGCAAAATATCTTTAGTTATTGGGTCTTTATCAATAAGGGTAATATATTTATAAATAATAACGAAACGCTGAAAAATGTTATTTTCTATACAAAAAAGCCTAGTTAAATCCAGCATTTTTTCTTTAACTGCTGAGCAATAGGCTTTCATATGATTTCTGCTTTTAAAATATTCCCGCCTTTTGAGCAGGGAATATTGGTTATTTTATGTAAATTTGTCAAGATGTCATGTTTTTATGGAAATTTTATATTCATATTATGCTTATTATAGATTAAATTTGGAAGTGAGACAAGTTGATAGAAATCGAGCTATTTTTGCTGTTATTATAATAAAAAATATGTTAATATTAAATTATTAATTAAAGCTATTGTAATTAATATGACAATTTTAGAGTTGGTAAATTTAAGAAATATCAGGGCATTGCTTGCCGTCTTTTTTAATTTAGTAGACGACGATGAGACATATTTTTATATTAAATCTGAATATAGGGATTCAGCATTTGCTCCAGCACGTTTAAATAGTTTTAATTATTTAACACTAAATACTAGTTTAAACTCGTACTTTAATTTAAACTTTGAATCATTATCTCTTGGCAAGCATTTGGTAAAAATAACAAAAACATCAGAAATAAATACTTCTGAAAAGTTTTTAGCAGAAATTTATAAACAAATTCAATTATTGAGTTTTGATATTGAAACAGAAAAATACGAAGAAGCAATTTTATTATCATTATTTATTTTACGTGGCAGCCCGGATTTTACTGCTAAATATTATGCTGTAGATATTTATAGAAAATATTCATCAAAAGAATATATAAGAAATATTTTTCAGATTCTTTCTGGTATATCAGCTATTTCTCAATTAAATTTAAATTTTAGAGAGCTTCAGCCTCAATTTACAGCAGGTAGAAACTTAAGAAATACTCAAATCCGAATTAAACTCGGTTGGTTTTGGGAAAAATTCGGAGAAAAGATAAGAGAAATTAATAATTATAAATATTCAATATTAAATAACAATACTGATAAAATTTCAGAACCATCAATAAGTATTGGCAATTTTTCCGATAGATTAGTTGAGTATTTAAATAATATACTTGGAGAAGAAAATCATAATATAGATATAAAAAGAGAAAGACAACGCCTTGGTCTTGAGGCTAGTGGGGCGGAAGCAAGAGATTTCAGTTTAAAAACAATAGCTAATAATATTTTTCCAGACGAATGCATGGCATGTAAAACTCGGTTTAACACTAATACAAGAACTTTTAAATTACGCAACCAAGATAAACACTATTTTGAAATACACCATATTATCCCATTTAGTAAGGGGAAGGAGCATGATCAAATAGATAATTTAGCGAAAATTTGCCCTGTTTGTCATAGAATTTTGACAAAGAATAGAGCTGAAGAAGCTTTGCAAAAACAAACAATCAAAGACATCTTAGAAAGCTCTGAAAATGCTCAAAAATATGTAAGTATTTTAATTGGCGATACAAACATAAATAATATAGTCGATTTTGTATATATGAAATTAGCATAGTTAATCTAAAATACTATTGCATTATTTTTTCAGCACTAGTATAATAGAAATTGAGGAACGAAAAATTACTCCCTCAATCAATAAAAACTATGAAATTTCAAATATTAGACTTGTTTTCCGGTGCCGGTGGATTATCTTTTGGCTTGGAAATGAATAATAATTTTAAAACTGTAGTTGCTACAGATTTTTTTAAAAGTTCTCTGGATACTCTTAAACACAATGCGCCAGATGTAGAAATTATTTTTGGTGATATTTTAAATAAAAATATCAAGAAAAAAATCATTGATGAATCAAAAAGAAGAAATGTAAATATGGTGGTTGGCGGCCCACCTTGCCAGGGGTTTAGTAATAAAGGAAAAAAACTAGGATTAAAGGATCCAAGAAATTTCTTATTTCTTGAATATTTAGATATAGTTAAAGAACTAAAACCGGAAATTTTTATTATAGAAAATGTAAAGACGTTAACAACCGCATCAAATGGTTATTTTATAAATGAAATACAGGAAAAATTTAGAAATTTGGGATATATTGTTTCTTATCAAGTATTAAAAGCGAGCGATTATGGTGTTCCACAAAGTCGCGAAAGAACTTTTATTATTGGATCAAGAACTTTAGCTTTTAATTTTAGTACATTAAAAAAAACCAACAAGACGATAACTGTTAAAGATGCTATTTCTGATTTGCACTATCTAAATTCAGGCGAAGGTGAGATTGTTATGGATTATATAAACAAACCTCAATCTCTATATCAAAAAATTATTCGAAAAGGCTCAAAAAAATTATATAATCATACTGCAACAACTCATTCAAAAATTGCAGTATATAAGCTATCTTTAATACCAGCAGAAAAAGGAAAAGAATTTTTACCGCAAAAATTGCTTGGTAATCAAAAATTCAAAACAACCTGGTGTCGCTTGGAATGGAATAAAGTTAGTCCCACAATAGACACTCGTTTTGACACGCCGTCAAATGGTAAAAATTCACACCCGGTACTTAATAGGGCAATAACACCACGTGAAGCAGCAAGAATCCAAAGTTTTCCGGACAGTTTTGAATTTTTAGGAAGTAAAACTGAAATATGTAGGCAAATTGGAAATGCCGTCCCACCTTTACTGGCAAAAGCAATTGCTGATTCTATAGAATTACAATACACAAAGAAAAAGAATTTAGAAAATAAAAAATGCAAAATATATTGTGATGATGCATATAATAAAATACACGAATTTCATAAAATCGGTCTGATTGTTGATCATATAATAACCGATCCGCCATATAACATTTCACAGAATAATAATTTTTCAACGATGAAATCGGCAAATCGCCAAGGTGTCGATTTTGGTGAATGGGATAAAGATTTTGATTTAACTGGTTGGATTAAAAATTATGAGAAAATTTTAAGTAAAAACGGATCAATGATAATATTCTGTTCCTATAGATTTATTAGTAAGATTATAGATGCATTAGAGAATAGTGAATTAATTGTAAAAGATATCTTGGAATGGCGAAAATCAAACCCAATGCCTCGAAATATAGATAGGCGTTATGTCCAAGATACCGAGTTTGCAGTTTGGGCTGTCAAAAAAGGCGCTAAATGGATTTTTAATAAATCGAAAGACGAATCCTATTTGAGAGCGCAATTTATTGCTCCAGTAGTAGCCGGAAAAGAGAGAACCGAGCACCCCACCCAAAAAAGTTTATTTGTTATGGAAAAATTAATAAAAATTCATACAAACCCAGGTGAAGTAATTCTTGATCCTTTTATGGGCAGTGGGACTACTGGCGTCGCTGCTCTTAAAAATAATCGTAATTTTATTGGAATAGAATTAGATAATAAATACTTTGATTTAAGTTTAAACCGATTATCCGCTTTTAACAATGAAGATTAAGATCATTTTTTTATTTTTAAATATATAATTTAAAATGAGTAAAAAATCCATAGAATTTCATGTTAAGAGTAATGATTATTTTGGCACATTAGCGACTGTCTTAAGTTTAATAAAGCAAACTCCGGAAAATATTGAAAAACATATCAAATCTTTTAATAAGTTAGAAAAAGATTTACTTTATTTACAAAATAATTATAAAATTGTTAGAAAATAGTCTATATGAAAATTCAAGATTTTATAAATAATCGTCATAAATATATTGTCGATCAAACATACCAGAGACCGGAGGGCGCTTGGTCAAAAGAAGATAACCAGTGTTTGATAGACACTATATTAAAGGGGGAGCCGATTCCTTTATTTTTTTTCAACTTAAAATCAAACGAAGACAAATATTATATTGTTGATGGACAACAGAGATTACATGCAATTAAACTCTTTTATGATAATAAGTTAAAGCTTAATGGCAAATTTTCTGGAGATGAAAATCATGGAAAAACTTTTAATGGTGAAAATCCTATTTACGATGATTTAAGAGAAAAATTTTTAAATTATAGCTTAAGTATTCATATTATTGAGGACTATGATGATGAAAAAATACGAGTAATATTTTCAAGGCTTCAAAGGGGAAAGCCGCTTACTCTGGGCGAGAGACTAAATGCGATGCCTGGAGAAATAGTAAATGTTTTGCGAGATATTTCTAAGCATCCCTTTATGGCAAGATCTATCGCAGTGACACAGGGCAGATATGGCAATTATGCGGATGCAGCAAGAATTCTTTTCTATGAAATATATGGTGCAAAGGATGCCGGTACGCCATATTTATTAGAATTTTTTGAAGAAAAAAAAGACCTGAATAAAGAAAGTACAGCTTATAAAAATTTAATTAAAACATTAAACTTTTTGGATAAATGTTTTCCATCAGAAAAAGGATCTTATAGATACTTAAGTAAACACGTTTGGGTTTTAACAGTCTACACAATGATTAGGGAACTAATGAAGGGGTATGTACTAACCGGGCATGAAGAAGAAATAAGAGAATTTGTAGTCAAATTTCATAGTAAAATATATTCTGAAGATCATCGAAGTTCTAATGCTAGTTATCAGAAATTTTACGATAACGCTAGAGGCGGATGGGCAGAGAGACTTACGGAATTAAGAAGATCAATTATTTTAAAAGAATTTTTGAATAAGCATGAATTACTACAGAAAGATGAAAATAGACAAATTAATGATATAGACAAAATTGCTGTGTTTGATAAATATGATGGTATTTGCCAAGGTTGTGGTATAAAATTTAAAGATCATGGTGAGCCCGATTATCACCATAAGGAGCTTTATTCATTGGGTGGTAAAACGAGCACGGAAAATATTACAATTCTTTGTAGGGGTTGCCATCACAAGATACATGGTTCAGAAAAAATAGAATTAACAACTCAAGAGGAGGAAGCCGAGTTTGATAATGAATAGTTCAAATTACAATATGGAAATATCGCCAATACACGACCCAAAAAGTTTTATTTCTCAAGTACTTATTGAAGAAATAGGAAATATTAGTATATCTAACGTTTATTTAAGTTTTGTTCTTATATCTATAGGTATAGAGTTTTTGGGCAAATGTATCGATGACGGAACAAGTGATTGGAGTACAAGCGGTAAATCAGAAATACATTTTAATTTAGCTATCTCAGAGTTGATGCCAATGTATAGACCTTATAATCTCTATAGACTTTTAAGATGTGGCTTATCTCATTCCTTAGCACCCCAAGACGGACTAGCTCTATCTGAAAGTAAAAATAATACGATTCATTTAACGATTAAATCTGATGGAACCTTAGTTTTAAATATTGAAAATTTTTATAATGATTTTAAAAATGCTTGTATGATTGTAATAAATAATATTGATAAAAATTTTTATAAAAATAAAAAAATATATCAACCATTTCTGGTAAGCAAGAGCTAAATTGAGTTATTTGTGCACGAAATTTGACTTTTTGCTAATTATCAGCTATAGTAATAGTGTAGTTAACAATACAAACTCGAGTGCGGAGTATAACAGCACCATTTATTTCTTTCACTTCGTGTGAATAGGCAATCAGGGAAATCTGCTGAGAGCCAAATGTAATAAATGACTAATCGTTAAAGCGGTTGGGAGATTTCATTCTAAGAGATAGCAATATCTTTTGGGTAAATCTCTTAGCCGCTTTTTTTGTCGGCTTAGCTAGTAAGGAGGTGATAAATATGGAAAAAAATAAAATGGAAATAATTCAAATGACAAAACCAGTTCAGTGCCATTTATGGATAAATGATAATGTTTGCCGAGATGACCTGGGTTGCGATAGTCTTGAGTTAATCGAAACATTTGTGGACGAAAGTCATTATTCTCGTTGGCTGGTTCAATGTAAAGAATGCGGACAACTATATTTTAAAGAATTTTATGAAGAAATAGACTGGATCGATGGCGAAGACCCTCAATACGTAACTTTTGTGCCAGTAAAAACTGCTGCCGAGATTGAAAAATTAAAAAAAACTAATATATTTGAGATTATGCTATTTCAGCCCTGTCTGAGAAAGGATTATCCTAAAGGGGCTGATAAACCAAAAGTATATTGGCTAGGAAAAAATTAATATTAAAATTTATGTTTAAGATTTACACAACAAAAATTCAAAAAGCAATTAAATTTGCTGCTAAAACCCATAACCAATACCAACAACAGAAGCGCAAGGGAAAAGAAATACCCTATATAACCCATCCCTTAACAGTTGGAATGATTTTATCCTTAGCTAAAGTCTCTGAGGATGTTGTTGTGGCTGGTATTTTACACGACACGATTGAAGATAGTATTGATGAAAAAAAAGTGACAACCAAGATGATTAAAGAAAGATTTGGGAAAGAGGTATTAAAACTTGTTTTAAGTGTTACCGAAGAGGATAAATCTTTATCCTGGGAAAAAAGAAAAGCTGAAGCGCTAGAACATATTAAAGATTTTTCTCATGAAGCTATTTTAGTTAAGTCGGCTGATGTTATAAGTAATGTTTCTGAGCTTATTGATGATTATGAAAGATATGGCGATGATGTTTTTGAACGTTTTAATTCTTCCAAAGAAGAGATTGTCCATAGTCAATTGAAAGTTATAAGCGCACTAATTAGTCGTTGGCCCGAAAGTCCATTGGCGCGAGATCTTAAATTTTTGGCCAGTGATTTAAGTCGGATTGAGAGGTTGGAATTTATGAAAAATCACCCAGCCCCAATTATTGAGTATAAAGATTATAATGAAAATATGAAACTAAAATGTCCGATATGTGGTTGGAAGGGAACGCCAAAAACAAGTGATTACGTAAATACTGATAGTCATTTTTGTCTCGATGTCTCTTGTCCTGTGTGTGATAAAATGCTATTAGTAGCTAACTATCCCAAAGTATAACGAGATTGATTAAATAGCTTAATTTTGTTATAGTATAAATACAATTGAATAATCGTTTTATAAAGAGTGCAGCGAGGGAACTAGCCCGACGACCTGCCAGCAACCCCGGAGTAATCCATCCGGAAGGTGCTAATTCTAGCCCGATGAGGGAAAGATAAAGGTCGATTTTTTATTTTCATAAATAAAAACTCTTTCCTTTGTTGGGGAAGAGCTTTTTTATTATTAATAACTAAATTTATGAAAAAAGAAAATATCGAATTTATAAGAAAAACAGCCCCAGATGGTTCATTAGAAGATATTAAGGTTTATGGTTTAGAGAACGGGGAAGAACAATATTATACAATTTTAGGAACGGGTTATGGGATTAATTTCGTTCACTGCTTTTCGATGGGCGCTAAGAACAAAGATAATTTCTGGGAAAGGGTATTCGCCTATAAAATTATTCCCAATAGAGATCCCGCTAATTTATTAGAGCGAGCAACGGGAGAGGACTATATTTCAGTTGAATTTTACGAATTAAGCTAAATTTAGCATTTTATCAGCAGAGTGCTATAATTAAGATAATAATAAATAACATAAAAATATGTTTAAGCTTTCAAAAGCCACAATTTACAAAATTTTACCACTAGCCATTCTTTATTTACTGCTAATTATCTCTTTTCTTGGACGGAGTGATTATGAATACTTAATTGTTCTAATAGCGGCAATTCCATTGGTTGCTTATATATTTACAGAGGATGGTAAACTTAAAAAATATCTTCAGTATGTTTTGTACATTTTTGTCGCAGGAATTATTGTTTATTGGATATTCGGTTCTTATGGCTGGGTTTGGTCAATATTTCATGGTTATTTTACTTTTTCTTGGCCTTCTTGTTTTTTTACTGGATGCTACGGTGAGACCGGATGGAATGTATTTATTCAAAGTGGTATTTTTCAAGGTGATTTAAAGGTTTTATTCTATTTAGGAATTATTTATTTGGCTATTAAAAATAAAAACAGGATTAAGGTTTAAAATATTATTTATTATTAGCCATACTAGTTCGAACTTCGTCCACGACCCCGAGCATTGAAGAAAAATCGCTTTTATTTGTGATTTCTGAGAGCTGTTTATATGGCTCTTTGAATGAAATATTGGCGATTTTTTTGTTGCCGATTTCGGCGTTCCAAAGTAAGGAAAATAAGACTTCTCGTTTTTTCTCAAGAGATAGGGTCAGAAAGCTATTTTTCAGTCTTTTAGGCTCTAAAAACACATTTTTTATCCGTTCCAAAGTATCCGTGCCTGCCTCTTTCAGTTTTTCTTTTAAGTCGCTTAAATCTTTTAAAGAGTTTATCTCTTCGTTGTTTAGTTGCTTATCCTTGGCCTCATAAACGGCCTTGTCTAGGGTTTTATCAAGGTAGGCGTCAAGCAGAGTATTTCGTCTTTCTTTGAGCTTGGCGAGCCTATTTTTTAGGGTTAACTCAAGTTCTTCTAAATAGTTCAGATTATTATTTCCTTGTTCTTTTTTAGTCTGATAGCAAAGCTCGATTAACTCGTCGTCAAATATTAGCTTATCAAACACGCCCAGTAATTCTTTATCTAAATAATCCTCGGTTAAATAGACTTTATGCTCTTCGCAAGTATTCTTGCCGTTGGTGCAATAGTAATAAATATGTTTACCTTTCTTTAGTGTGGCTGTTAGCAGACAGCCACACTTGGCGCATTTGAGCAGTCCCCGAAAAGCAAAAGGAATTATTTGGCTTTTTACATGTTTTTTAACGCCTAAAATAACTTGGACATCGTCAAATAATGCTTTAGTTATGATCGGCTCGTATTTGCCTAAATACTTAACGCCGTCTTTTTCCATAATTCCGCAGTAGAAAGAATTGCCTAATATAGTATGAATGGTACTGGGATAATATTTCTTTCCGCCCCGACTTCTGAATCCGTCTTCATAAAGAATTTGCGATATTTCTTTTACCCCATACCGACCAGTATTATACATCTCAAAAACTCGTCTGATAAATTTAGCCCGATGTTTATCAACGACAATTTTTAAGTCTTTATTTAAATAACCGATAGGCGCAAGATTCGGCCAATAGCCTTGAGATAGTTTCGCTCTAATTCCTCGTTTAACATTTTTACTTAAATCTAAAATAAACTGGTTAGCCATTCCACTTTCAACATTAAATAATAGAGCATTATCGCCAGGCAGATATTGCCGTTCCATTGTTTGGATTATCTTTAATTGGTTTTGTTGTAAGAGCCATTGAATAATAGCCGAGTCGATTGGATTACGAGAAAGACGGTCAATCTTCCAACAGATAACGCCGTCAATTTTACCTCGCTTGATCAAATTGATAAGTTCGGAAAATTGTGGTCTATTATCTGGTTTCTTGGCCGATTTACTTTCTCGAAAAGTTTGGATAATTTCTAAACCTAAATTATCCGCCATTTTAAGCATTTCTTGTTCTTGAGAATCCAAGGACAAGACTTGCCGATTATCGTCTTCGGTCGACTTTCGGCAGTAGAGGGCGTATTTAATTTTTTGGTCGTTATTTGTCATATTTTTAGTAAAGTTATAAAATATTAGCATTATGAATAATTTTCAATACAAAGCGGATTATAATTATTTCCTCAAGAAATTAGCTGATGGCGACAGAATCTTATTTAAAAAGAAATTTCTAAAAATGTTTGATTTTAGGAATCCGCAAGTCAAGAGGAAAGAATTTAATCTAATCAGAAATAAGGTTTATAAAGAATTAGTTTCAAAATACGGAGAAAAATGCCAATTAAATTTATGTTCGGATTGCAGTAAGATAAAATCTTTTGATGTTGATCATTCCATTCCGCTCTCAACAAATAAGCTTAATAAACTCTTGAGAAAATTAGAGCCAGAGGTCGGGAAGAAAGTCGCTAGTCAAAGTTTCGGCTCTAATAATATTCTTAACTTAAGGATAGCTTGCAAGAGGTGCAACTCTTTTAAAAAGCATAAAATCCTCTAAAAAATCAAAAAGGGCAGTCCTGGTTGCCCTAACTCAAAACTAGCCCAAAAGCTAATTTATCGCTAAGCAGAACTGCCCATTTTAAGCGACAAATAAATGTCCTCTATAAAAAAGGCTTCTGGGCAACACAGTATTGAGTTAGAGCAACGCTTTTAATATATCAAAGAACGAGTCTAAAATCAAGAATAAGTTTCCAGTATCTCGTTAATGCGATTTTCGGCGTGCGGATTATTGGATAAATCGTATTGCCAGTAATTGAGCCAACGCAGATAATTTTTCGGCTGTCCGACTTTATCGTTAATATCGCTATTGTTATATTCCGTCTCGCCGTCTCGCTTATAGACCAGGCAATCCAAGGGAATTTCCGACTCAATTAAATCAATCACTTCTTCAAAATATTGCTCCTGCGGTTTGAGCAGACCTTTGCTCGTGATGTATTTCTTTTGTCCTGGAAATTGATTATCAAAAATAGATTTTTGAATATACTTAATAAAGTAATCAATAATTTTCTTAAGCTGATCTTGGTTTTTAATCTTTTTAAAATTCTGTTCTTTTCCGCCGACCATAATCCTGCCTTGCCCCCAAATATCTCTTAACTTATCATAGATATTTTTAATATAGGGCAGATTGAAAAATATCATATGATAATGAATAGCTCCTCGCTCTTGGAGTTCAAATACCGCTAAGTATTTTAAATTACTCTGCTTTAAATCTTTGCCCTCAATTCCGTTGGTTTCATAATTTAATCTACGAATGAATTTGGTAAATTCATAGTTAGCCTGTTTGAGGTCTTGGATATTTTCCTTAAAGGTTAAAGTCAGAGTAATCGGCAAATAGGGTTTATTATTATTCTTAAACCATTTAAAGCTATTGGCGTATATCAACCTCTTAATCATCCTTTTAGATCGCCTGCAGGACGATTTGAGGATGTCTTCAAGACTGGACGGCTCTTTATGGCGCAAGGCTTCTTCTTCGGGAGTTCTCGATTTGCGGAGTTTACGCCCCAACATAATATCCGCTCCGAATTTATAGACCTCTACTAAACAACCCGATTTAACCAGTTTCTTTCTGGTCGGATAATTGAGTTGAATTTCTACCCCGAATTGGTCTTTATAGTTTTTCATATTGTTCTAATTAGATGTTCTTTTTAACAAGGATAACTTTTTTCTTTTCGGCTCCCCCTACGGGGGATCCGCCGAAAAGAAAAAAAGAGTTATTCCTTGGTAATAAATAGGTCATATAAATGAGCCAAACTTAATAAATATTGCTCGGCCTCATCGTCTTTGACTTCACGCCCAAACTTACGGCTGAAATAGACCTTGGCACGGGTGCGGAGTTGTTCGGACAGGGAGTACATAAAAAAAATGAGATTAGATTTAACTAATCCCATTTTAAAATAAGAGCCTTGCGCCATCTTGCATGCAAAGCTCTTTAGCCTATTTTATTATTTTTACAGGTGTTTTTGGTTAATTTTGCACCAACCGAGTTTTTCCGTGGAGTATATCAGAAAGTCGTTTATATTATCTCTTGTGTCTTTCTCGATTTTTTTGTTTAAGTTATCGCAGGCGTGCCTGAACTTATTCCAGTCTTTAGCCTTGTCATATTCTTCTTTAAGAAAATCTTTGGATATTTCCGAGAAATCAGCGGGATCGGAAATATCGTCTTTAGAGAAAATACACTCTAAAATATAATGGTCTATCGGTCTGTCTTTCTGCCTAGCGATTTTAATCTCTTCGCCTCGGATATTAAGCAGACTATTATCCTTGTCAAAAGAAATGGGAGGTTTTGGTTTGCTGTGAGCTAAAAATTCCTCGGCACCAATAGTATCAAGGATGTATTTGCCTACTAATCCCATACATTCCAAATGGAACGAGGCGGTACTGACGGTAGTGCTTTTTAATTCTCCTTGGGTATCTTTAACATTAATCGGAGCAAGCGAAAAAGACTCTTCTTTGGCTATTTGAGCCAGTCTGTTAGCCTCTTCGGGGTTATTTGACTTAATGCTGTCTTGGGCTTTGGCCATTAAATCATAAACAACTAGTAAGTCGAGCAGATAGATAGGCAAAAGAATAAAAATATTAAGGTCTTCTTGGCTTTTTATCTTTTTCTGCCACGAGTCATTTTCTTGTTTAAAAATAGGAATTGCCGAAGAATCCACGGGATTTTTCAAATCAAAAACCATTTTACTGGGGTCATATTTATCTAGCTCCTTAGTTTTTTTCATTTGGAGCATAATCTGTTTTTGGCTTTCGGCTCGTTCTAAAACATCGCCTAGTATCTTTTGAATATATGGCTCGGATTTTAAAAAACCAACAAAGTCAAAAATAATTCTAAAGCCCTCGAAAGTACCAGAATTATCTTGGTATTGGCTGATAAATGATTCTATTTTATTTTTGATTTTATCGGTAGTCATAGTTTTATTTTGGCATAAATTAGGGCTTATGGCAATTGGCTAATTTTTGATTATTTTAGGGTTTTATGGTATTTTAGAAATATAATATTTATTATAAAACCTTATGAAATTACTAGAACAAATATCATTGTTAAAATGGGATTTACGAAAGCAGGAATATAAAAATATTTTTTCCGATAAAAAATGGCTACCCGACCACCCCACGCAAAATGCTATAGCTTTTTCTGATAGCATAGATAATAGACAGGTTTCTGTGTCTGCATATTTTCTTACTGATAATCAAGATAAATTAGGTAAAATTGGCATATCTTTTGAAGATATTCAAACGGATATCGAACGCAAAGATATATATGAAAATTTGGTTAGAACTTTAAGCGAAAAATATGGTGATTTTAAATATTCAACCACAATGCCAAGGATAAATACTCCCATAGAATATCGTTTTTCAGAATCAATTCGATGGGCAACGGATGATACGATTGTCGAAGCCACTCTAATATTATCTGAGTGCGGTTCTCCTAATCCTGGTTTAGGAATTATTTTTTATGATAAAAAAAATGATCCTCTCATGAAAGAGTTTCCTGATTATGCGAGTCCAAACTATGAATCAAGCCCTATAACTGGTAAAAATTTTAGGCCGTTGTCAGAGGAGCAGATTAATCAGATTAAAAAAGCAACAGAAGATAAATAATTTTAAGATTATAAAATTATGAAAAAATGTCCATTTTGTGCCGAAGAAATACAAGAAGAGGCGATTAAATGTAAACATTGCTCATCGGATTTATTATTTGGAGATGCTGTAAATAATTCAGCAAATCCTGTAGTTGAAAATACCGAGAAAGGTAAAATAAGAACATTGACCTGTCAACAATGTGGCGGAGAAATGGTAAGAAAAAAAGTTGCTACAAATAATTCGTCAGCCTGTATATCATTTGTTTTAGGGATTATATGTCTACTATTTTTTTGGCCGTTAGGCTTAATATTGATTATTATAGCTTTAATTTTAGGAGCGACCTCTAAAAAGTATTGGGTATGTAAAAAATGCAGTTGTAAAATTGAAAAATTATAAAAAAATATAAATCTATGGCCACACAAAATCAAAAAGATACGCTGTATAAAAAATTGGCAAAATACAGCAAAAAGTATTTGAACAAGAAATATTCGGAGTTAGATGAGTCAGCAACCAGGATAATGGTCAACAATTTTCTAACGGAAATTCTTGGTTATGCCGAGCTAGAAGAAATTAAAACCGAATACAGGGTAAGAGGAGAATATGCTGATTATGTAATACAAGTTGGGCGGAAAAAGCACTTTATCGTTGAAGTTAAAGCAATCCAATTAGATTTATCCGACCACCATTTAAGGCAGGCCGTAAATTACGCCGCCAATGAGGGTATTGATTGGGTGTTGCTAACTAATGGTAAAAACTTTTCGCTTTATAAAGTAATATTTGCCAAGCCAATAGACAGTAAAAAAGTATTTAGTTTTAATTTATCAGACCCGAAAGAACTTAAAAGTTCTGTTGAATATATTATGTATCTAACAAAAAAATCAGTCATGAAAGACGAGTTGACTGATTTTTGGAAACGTTTTCAGGCTCTTGAGCCAAATCATTTATGTAAGAATCTATATGCAATTGAAGTCGTGAGATTTTTGAAGAAAGTTCTAAAAAAATCAACCGACTTATCTTTTTCTGATGACGATATTTTAGAGTCGCTTAATATTATTATCAGAGCTAAAATTGAGTCGGAAAAACCAAGATGTCCAATAAATGTTTTTGGAAAGAAAGGAAATAATCAAAATAAAACAAAAGGGGCATTTTTAAATAATGAGATTATAGATACAGAGCAGCCAATTATACCTAAAATATGATGCCAATAACTAAAAAAAAGATAAAAGAGTATGCTGATAAATACGACAGGGGCGCGATTGGCAGTTTTGACGAATATGGCGAGAAAGAACTAAAAGAATGGTTTATAGACCATAGATATTTAGATAAAGAAAAATTTATCAGACTGGGTAAATGGAAATCTCGTCGGCCAATAAAGCATTATGAAAGCAACAACGATAGTTTAATAAAAGATATTACTAAATTTAGTCTTTCGGTCGAGAATGAGGAAGCTCGTATTAAAATACTCTTTGTGTTAAAAGGCGTATCTTGGCCAGTTGCTTCTACAATTTTACATTTCGCTTTTCCTAATAAATATCCAATTATGGATTTTAGGGCTTTATGGTCGCTTGGCATAGAACAACCGAAAAGTTATAATTTTAATTTTTGGCAGAGCTATTGTGAGAAAATTAGAGAGGTGGCGCAAAGTGTTCATGAAGATATTAGAACAGTCGACAAAGCCCTTTGGAAGTATTCAAAAGAACATCAAAAATAAAATTTAGATATATAATTAAGAAATCTATGGCCAGATACTACAAAAGGAGTTATAAAAATTATGAAGAAGACGATGGGGCTAAATTTATTGTCGGAGTTGTTGTCTTTTTTATCGTTTGTCTGGTATTGGCTTATAATGCTGGAACAGCCACTTTTTTAGCTACCCTAGCTAGTGAGGTTGGGCTAATTGTTTTGGTAATCGTCGGGATTAAGGCTTTAAAAAAGAGCAAAGAAAATGCTCGTAAAGCTAAAGTTGAAAATATATTAAGCACTATCCAAAAAGCAGGGCTTGAAGAATATATCAATAATTTTATATCCCGATTCAGCCTTGGTCAGGAAAAGGATAAAAATGTTTGGGTAAGACGAAATTATAAAATCAGTTGGGATAGAATAAATGATTTAAAAGATTTTTTATATCAAAAAGAGATTGATTTTTCTTCTTCCGAAATCTGTATCCTTTTAGCTAACTATATTGATAAGAAAGAATTTGATCTAACTGTTAATAGCATTGGCGCAACTACTAATAGTTTTTCAAAATTAAACGGAACAGATTTTGAGCATTTATTATATCGTCTTTATGAGGCGATGGGGTATTCTGTCTTATCTAATGGAAAAACAGGAGACCAGGGAGGCGACTTAATAGCGACTAAAAATCAGGAGAGAATTTTAATTCAGGCGAAATGTTATAAAGATTGGAGCGTTGGCAATAGTGCCGTTCAAGAGGCCGTCGCAGCCAGGAATCACTATGATTGTAATAAGGCCATGGTTATAACAACGAGCGTTTTTACTAAAGAGGCCACGGAATTAGCAAAAACAAACAAAGTAGAATTAATACCCAAGGAATTACTCCAAAAAATGCTTCTAGATAATTTAAAAGAAAGTTGGAGTTATTAAGGATAAATTTTTTATTTAATTTTAGCTAGTTCGGTTCCAAGTATATCCCAACCTCGGAGCCAGATATCAAATCGTGACGTGCAAAGAGGGCTTGGAAGCCCTCTTTTGCTTTTATATCAGCTAATTCTTTGTTAGCTATAAAGAGTTCTGAAAAGACCTGCGTGGCTATTTCTCGCTTTTCAATATCAAGTGCGTGTTTATAGTAAACATTAGCCATTTTTACCAGTTCTGAAAAAGTAATGACGTATTTTAACATTTCATTGGCGGCTTCTTGGTGGGCGTGAGTTTTGTTTTCTATTACCTGCAACTCTTCGTTTAGGCGCTTTTCCTCTTTGGCTATTTCATCAATACTCATAGTATTAGCTCTAAGAAGGCTAATTTTATTTTTAGTAATATAGTTAAGATCAGCGTATATGCGCTTTCTTTCCTGATTAAAGTCATCCAGTTCCTTTTCTCTCCCAGAGGTTATTTTATCAAGCTCAAAATTAGCTCTGGCTTCAATTTCCTGTTTTTCGGCGTCCGTAAAGCTTATTTTCTCCAAAACCCGCTCTACAAGGCCGTCTATAGCCTTCTCGGTTATGCTTTTACTCTGGTTGTGGCAGCCATCTTTACATCTGGAATAATAGTAATTTATCCCTTTCCTCTGATAAGGGGAATATGACCGGCCACAAGGACATTTTATGATATTTCGATAAGTGAAGAAGTCTTTATCAATATAGTGGATGCAAACATTTTTTGATTTTAACACTTGTTGCACTTGATTGAATAAGGAAGTATCTATTAGGGGCTGGTGGGCGCCATCTATGTATTTTTCTTTTCTCCCAATTTTTATTTTTCCGATATAAAAAGGATTATTAAGGATATTCTCGATTGTTTTGTTATTTACCGGTCGGCTGGCCTTGGGTATTGTATTAACTTCAATGCCAGCCAGCATCTCTGCTTTTGTGCGATTTCGTCTTGCTGGCTTAGTGGTTAACCCTTGTGTATTTGCCCATTTTGCTAATTGGAATAAGCTCCATTCGCCGCTTGAATATAATTCAAAAATTCTTTTAACTATTGATGCTCGTTCGGGATCAATCGGTTTGCTCCCGGATCCCTCGTCAAGATAACCGATGGGCGACATATAAATGCATTTGCCTTCGGCTCGTAGTTTTTCTGCAGCCGCCTTAACCTTTTCGCTTATGACCCGTGAGTAATGCGCAGAAAACATCCCGTCTATATCACGGTGCAGGGCACCGGAGCTGCTTTTTTCGTAGTTTGCTTGCACGAACCGAATATCAACCCCCTTATCCATTAAGTTCTTGATTATAAGGCCGTCCTGCTCATTGCGGCTTATTCTGTCCCAGCAGAGGCAAATTATCCCCTTAAATTCCTTATCAAGCAGTTTTTGAACCATTACTTGGAATTTAGGACGTTCAATTTTATATTCTACCGTGCCATCCTTTTTCATTTGAATTCCGGAAGTCTTGAAGGCAGTATGCTTCTCCTTTATTGTCCCTGCCTCACAAAATCCCTCTTGGTCTAATTGAGCTATATCCAGCTTATGATCGCTGGCATATTTTGAACATTGTCCTATCTGATAGTCAATGGAATTTTTTTGATTATCGGCGTCATCCGTGCTTTTTCTTGTATAGATTAAATAATCATTTTGATACTTATTGTTTTTCATATTTTTATTTATTAACTAATAACTAAAATGGACGGTTCTGGCTTACCCGATATACATTACCAAAGGTAATTTTTATCGGCAGAACCGCCCATTTCAGGCGATAAAATAATAAAACCTTTGGGTTTATAGTATATCAGGTAAGCACTATTATAATACCAAAAATTTAATTTATTTTCAAGGTGGTTTAGATTGTGCTGGAGACAAAATATGGCCATCTTTGATTATATACCCTTCGCTCGTAAGCCGCCGGTGAACCTTTCTAATGGCATTATAAAAACCGGCAAAGTTTTTAATTTGTTCATCATTATAAATTGTATTTTTGCCGGTTTCTTGCATATTATTCAAACATTATTCTTCTATGGACTCCGAGCTTTTCGTTTGTTTTTGAAATTTTTTGGACTTTTTATAAAGCTTAATTAATTCCACAAATACTAAATTATAACTCTTGTTAGCAGCTATTTTTATTTCGCGGATTTCATTAATGGTTTTCTCATTAAGGCGATAACCAAATGGTTTGTAGTGTAAATTGCGCATAGTAATCCTATTGTTCTACTAAACCCCCGCTGCTCAAGCCGTATTCGCTCCCTAAGCAGTTAGTAGCTATGGTTAGTAATATCTGCACGGGGTTTAGTGTGATTAATATTATGGTTGTTAATTTATTTTGCTTGAGGTTTGCGTTTCCGTTTTGAACATCCTTCCGCCGCAATTTATTTTTGATCGCTCCGGCTGCCCGGATGTAGGGTCGGGGCACGATTTAATAGTTTAATTATATAAATAAAAAAAACTGGGGCACATCACCCCAGTTGTTTCAAAATACGGGAATTTTTTTTATTTAATTTTAGGTATTTTATTTAATTTTTTTGCAGCAGAATATCTATTTTTCTCCATTATCTTTGATACATCCGAGTAGCCTATAGTGGTCATTTGTGGAAAAACTGAATTTATAATATTGGCAGTTTCTTTATTTGTTACACCCCATCTTTTCAGAGCCCTTATAAATAGATCTCTTTTAGCGTTTTTTATAGATTTCAAATTTTTTATTTCATAGCCATAAACCTCTTTCTTAAAATTGCTTATTTTTGACCAATTATTTTGTATATCTCTGTAAGTCGTTTCGGGATATATTTTTATGGCGGCACAGTGTAACCCACTTCTTTCTTTATGCGTGATGAGCTCGCAAGGGGCAAATCCTTTGAGTATATTTTCATCCGGCATTCTTGCAAATATTATTATATACATTAAACAAACACCATAATGTTCATTTAATTTATATCTTATCCTTAATTCCTCTAAATCTTCAAGGCAGCACGCTACAGCATCGTGCCCATATTTTTTAATATATTCGTCGTCTACGCCCTCGTCAGGAATTAAAAATTTTTTCTTTATAGCAAGTATATCCTTTCGAAATCCATCGTTTGCGGTATATTGGAGCAGGTTATTGAGTATTTTTTGGCCGAAATGATTTTTCATATTAGCATTGTATTACTATATAAGTTTAACACTTATAGCATTTTGAGCAAATAAAAACCCCGTGTCGGGGGTTTATAATAAAATTATCTTTTCTATTATCTACTCGTCTTAGATCTGTTAAAAAATTTATTGTGCAGAATAATAGTCAGAAGGGTTATAATTATAGCTAATAAGTTTCTAAGAAGTTTACTTTGCTCTGGGAGTAATAGAAGAATTGTGAAATTATAAAACAGGTAGAACCCCACAACAGCAATAGTTGTTTTTATTATTTTATTTATTTTTGAGGTATTTATTTCTCTAAATAAAATGTTTTTGCCTTGATTTTTTTTCTTTTGCTGTTCTATGGCGATTGCCAATCCTAAAATGCCGGCTGTGATGGCTGAGCCTATTATTGTTCCCCAATTATAGTTATTTGTCTCGGAATTCGCCGCATAACAGATGTGTGGGGACATCACGGTTATCAGTAGTAAGATTAAAAAGCTATTTTTTCTCATATTTTTAATAATTTGTTAAGGTGCCCAAAAACAAAAATGGACACCCGATCCTGCAAAACAACAATCGGTGCCCGAAGACGCCTTTTGTGTCGGATCGGAATGTCCATTCCTGCACACAAAAGACGAAGCGAATAAACGCCAGCTTCGGGTTATAAGATTGTTGTTTTGCTTTTACAATATACCATAAAATATGGAAAAACTCAATTATATAAAATAGGCTATTTTTAGACATTTTTTACTTGTTTGTTTGATTTTTTATGCAAAATGACGTGGTGATTTTTTTTGCAATGGTGGTGAGCGACTCTTTTACGAAAATAAATTTAGAGGCTCAATTTACAGAGCAGCTAAAAAGGTATAAAATTTAATTGTAATAATAAATAAAATAATGACTATTTACGATAAAATTGATGTTGCGCTAAAAGCAATAAGACGCACGCAGGATTTAATCAGGCGGGGTCTTGCAAGGCCGGCAGAAAAACAAGAGGCTTTTCGGTTGGCGAAAGAAACGGCTAGTTTTTTTACCGATGATATTTTTAAGAGAAAAGCCGAAAGAGAAAGCAGGGTAACCGTTTGGTCTAACGAAACAAATGACGGTTTTGTCGCGATTGATGAGGCTGATCAATTAAATGGCTGGGTTAGCTTACTAGAGGAATATAAAGACGGTAGAAAAATTAAAGCCGAACTATCAAGTGAGAAAGTTCATATACAATCAGTTGTTGATGGCGAGGATCAGCATATTTTTATTACTGAGAAAGGTTCCGGTGAGCATACTCATCTTATTTTGGACGGTGGTACCGGTGAGATAAGAATTGACCCGAAAGACAAAACACCTCACGAAATAATTAAATCCATACAAGCAAAGCTTGAGCTTAAAACTGGTGAAACAGTCCAGGTTACAAAAACCGCTTTGAGTTTTGTTGAGCCCGAAGTTCCCAGGGTAGACGTTAGGGCTTATACTGCGATCAAAGACGACTGTTTTGTACTTGAGATTTATAATAATGGAGACGAAGATTTGGAAAATTTTTGTGTTCAAATAAATTGGGCGCAGCCGGAAGGACTACAGGAGAGGATTTTGGAAAAATTTAATAGTGAAAGTGATTATCTTGTTCTGGCGAGTCCAAAGTCGCTTAATTTGCTTAAAAAGGGAGAGCGAGTTTATTCCCAGATCCCCACTATAAGTGTTAATAAAAAAATAAAGATTACTATTTCCTGCAGAGGAATGCAGAGTGATAGACAAATTAAGAAAGAATTTGATCTTGAAACTCAAAATGAATATAAGTAATTTTTTAGATTTTTATCATCATTTATTTTTGTTAAAAAATGTTTAGTTGATAAATTATGGAATATATTTTAGCGGTTATACAATTTATCCCCAATCTTTTCAAATACATTAAACGTATTTGGAAGTTTAACTTACCGGCCGGAAAAGTTTTAGGGTCTGTAGCTGATAATAATGAAGAGTTAAAAATTTTTGTAAAAGATTTGATTGTTCTAGATAATATTATCAGTGCTCCAAAATTAATTTCAAAAGAAGGCGAACAAGTTCAATACAATCCCAACATAGAAAAGGTTTGGCCGGATGTGGAGGCTATTGGGGTGGCTAAATTATTTAATCTTCTTGGTCAAATAGGTAAAAATAATAAATTATCTATTATTGAAATGAGCGTAGGTTTTAATATGTGGGACAGTAATTTAATTGTTTTAGGAGCACAGTCCTTCAAATCTAGAGAATTTTACCGTCTGATGGAAAATGTAGGATATCGTATTGATGATAGTGAGATTTATGATAATGAGACCGGAGAAATTATCGAAAGAGAAAACGGTTATGGATATGGATTAATAATAAAAGCGACTAACGGAAAGTTAGCTGAAGGCAAGAAAGGCCTTGGGTTTTTATTAGGCGGGTATGGAGTTTTAGGAACTCAAGCGGCCGTTTATTATTTTTGTAATAATATCAGTCAACTGGGAAAAATGTTTGGAAGGAAAAAATTCAGTATAATTGTTAGGGCAAAAATATCAGTTGGCGAACAATCCGTTGAAAGATTAGATAGATATAATAAAGTTTATAGCAGATAATTTATATGGTTTTAATTAACTGAAAGATTATATGGCTGATCCAGATTTACAGAAAGTATTTGATCAAATTATTAGCTGGAATTCAATCCAGAAAATAATAAGCGAAGCTTATGAGCTGCTCGCGCTTGCGATAGGGCAGGCTGTATCTAATCTCTGGTTAACATCCAGAACTATTATCATATATTTAATCTTATTTTTCTTTGTAAGAAAATTTTACGACGGGGGCATCGGCAGTTTGGTATATAATTTAATATATTTTCTTATCGCCGCCGTTTTAATCTGGATATTTGGCTGGAAAGTATTGTTTAGTATTTGGTTTGAATTTATTTATCCATTTTCATATATAACCACAGGATTTTTATTAAGGAAAATTGGTGTTTGGAAATAACTTTTTCAATATATGAAAAATAATTTAGAAGATATTGTTATAAATAGTGGAAATGTTTTTCATTATCAAGTAGTAGAATTTTTAAGAGAGAATGGATGGACTGTTTTAATAAGTCCATTTTATAATGATAACCTAACAGATAAACCGAGAGAAATAGATATAATTGCAGAAAAGGAATTTGACGTATATTCTCACGGGCATAGTTGGGAGGGAACATTGAATGTCAGGCTGTTTATAGAGTGTAAATATATCAATCAAAATACTATTTTTTGGTTTGACAAGAAAGATTATTTTAGCGCAATACGTAGAATAATGGCAGACACTGGATTAAAACATCCTGACGAAAACATAAATATAACTGAGCACAGATTTTATAAGCTTAATAAAGTTGCTAAACTTTTTGCTTCTGGAAAAGAGAATCAAGAAAAGGAGTTTATTTATAAGGCTATAAATCAAAGCCTTAACGCGATGTTGCATTCCAGCAGTAGGCCATCCATAATACCTAGTGAGAGAAAAGGAAAAATTAAGAAGATTTTGAAGACAATAAATTATCCAGTAATTTTATGTAGTTCTTTCGCGGATTTTTATCAAATAAACGTTGACGATCCAGATAAAAAGATTACTCCGATTGTGGGTAATTTTAATTTAGAAATAAATTATGCTTATCTAGATTTTGAAAAAAATCCGAAAGCCGGTTATTTCCTGATTGATATTGTTTCTTTTGAAAATCTTTCCAATTTTTTAGCTGAATTAGAAAAAACCGATATAAGTATAATTAAAAATGATATTATCTGGTCATTGCGTGTAAGAAAATAATTTGTATTCATCAGTCTTGACAAAAAATAGATAAAATAGTAATATATTACATTTTTATTGAGTGTTTGGTATAATATAATAAACTAAAGATAATGAAAAACAATAATATACAAGCAGACAAAAAGTTGAATGAACTCATAAAAGCTTGCATAAAATTTGGTTCCGACCAAGATGGCCGAATAACTAAAACTAAGTTGGCTAAGTTAGTGTATTTAGCCGATTTTGTTTTTTATTATGAGAATTTGAAGCCAATAACTGGAGTAACTTATGTAAAAATGGCTCAAGGACCAGTAGCTTTTGAGTATTTTGATAAATTAACAGATTTAGTGGGAAATAATGAAATTAGTATAAAAAAATATAGAGCAGCTCAAATGATCGCTCTAAGAATAAATTTTATTAAAGATGTTTTGTCTGACAAAGAATTGGAAACCATACAAAAGGTTTGTCAAAAATGGAAAAATAAAAGTACAAATGAAATTGTTAAATTTACACACGAACAAGTTCCTTGGAAAATTTCTTTTGACAAGGACGAGGTCCCATATAGTTTAATTATTCAACAGGATGCGGCCAAACTATATTAACGGGAAGTATTCAGTTGTCTTCGATAAATATTCCGAGAGACATTACGAAAAGGACTTTAAGAAGAAGTATAAAAGCAATTGGCTGGCTACAAAGCAGTCGATTATTGATACACTCGAAAGAATAGCGAATTTAGATGGGATGGGGGTTGTAGATCCTATATGTAAATCAAATAAAGATACATTTTTGTTAAAATTTGATTTTGCTATTGCCAAAAGCGGAGTATCCCCCAAAGGTAGTGGAAATAGGTGTATTTTAGATGTATGCAATAATTCTTGTTGCGTTAAAATTTTATTAATTTATTGCAAGCATCACATAGACAGGCCTGATGGCCAGGAGACAATTTGGTGGCAAGAGAAAATAAAAGAGAATTTTGAATTGCATTGCACTTCTTAATTATTTATTTTAATAATATGGCAGGGAAAAACAAAATTGTGATAAAATCGTCACAAAATAAACAAAAATACGCCATTGTCAAATCGGCAAACAATAAAACGATCGCCGTGACAGAAACATATAAGACAAAGCAGGGCGTGAATAATGCCGCAAAAGCTTTGAAAAAAATTATAAAAGACGCTGTTGTTATTGATGAAACTAAGTAGATAATTTAATTGATTGCAGTTTTTTGGCGCTAATTTTAACCGCCTTGTATATATTATAAAGTTCTGAAAATATATAATCTGCAGAGCCAACAAAATTTTGGTGTAGTAGACCGAGATATTTCGTCTAAAATTAGCCAAAAAACAAAGAAACTCAGTTTACGCTGAGTTTTTTGTTGGAGTCAAATGTGAGAAAAGAGCCATAAATAAAGGGGATTTTTGGTTCTAATCCGAGTCCTATTTTAATTTTTAATAAAAAAGAGCTGTTGAAACAGCTCCTAGTTTTAAGTTCTAGTGTTTTTTTCCAATGATTTTTATCATTGGATGTTTTTTTTCTCTAATAGTGTTTAGACATTCTGATAACCAAAATACGGTTTTAAAATTTTTTGCTTGGTTTAGGTTGATCCATCGAAAATCATCATGCTCTCTTTTGTTTAGAATGATTTTTTTTGAATTACCTATACACTCTGCCAAAAAAATTAAAGTTATAAATTGTTTATCCTTCTCCTTGTCTACAATAGAGTTAAAAGAGAACAAAACCAGATTGTTAATATTTAGTCCGGTTTCTTCTCTCGCTTCTCTTATGGCGCCATCAATTGGGTTTTCTCCATCTTTTAAAGTACCGCCAGGAGTATCCCATTCTTCACTAAGAAAGAAGTTATTTTTTGATCTTTTTATAATTAATAACTCTCCGTGTTTAGTGATAATTGTGTGCACTATTATTCCTTTCTCCATTACTTTTTGTTTTTAATATACTATTTAAATTCAAGTAATTATACTATATTTATTAATAAAAGTCAATTTGACATTTAAATAGTTTTATTTTATAATTAATCATTAGTTCATTAAAATTAGGAGGATTGATAATGGAAAATTTTGGAGTTAATTTTTTGGATAATTCCGGTAGGCTTGTGAAAGAAGTAACTATTGATGGTGTCAATCGATATTATTATATGGGGGTTGATGCTCAAGGGTTTATAGAAACTGATAATAATGGGGAATACATTATCATCGGAGATGAAAAAAGATATTGGAAGGGTAACAAAGTTATTGTTCCAACAAAACTGCTTCTCTTAAATGATTTTAGTATTTGCATTTTAAAGCCTGATGCAAAATCTCCAGAATTAAGAAATGAGATATTTTCTGTTTTAAAGAACGATTTTCAACTACTATTTAGCGAAAAAATCAGTATAACAGCAGAAAATGTCTTTTGTTTGTACCCATATTTTTTTACAAAAAACTGGGAAAGAGCTCTAGTTGATTATTTAACAGAAGATCAGTCTGATTTATTGCTTGTTTCTGGGCGTGATGTTGTTAGGAGACTTATGGAGTTTAGAAATTATATCAGAGTTAAATATTATGATAGTAATAAAAAACATTGTGTATATAATTTAATACACTCCGCTGACAACAAAGAAGAGGCAATAAGGGAGGCCTTAATCTTTCTTGATGACAAAAAATTAATCAACTTGGTTGGTTTTAAAAAATAAAAGGTATTTCGCCCAGAGCTTAATACCTTTTTGTATATATATGATTAAATTGTTAATATTACTTTATTTTTTATTTTCGGCAATTTATTGGTTTATAAAATTTTATATATCAAATAAATGGCTGAATCGAAGCAAAAAATCACCCATAGCCAATATGGGGAATTTGAATTTTATTATAATTATTCCAGTTTTAAACGAGGGGAAAATTATAAAGGATACCGTTAATTATTTTTTGAACTTACTTAGCCCTTTTAGTAATTCTAAATTAGTTATAGTTACGACAGACAAGGAATCATTAAATGTTGGTTATTGCACCGAAAATACTATCAGTATCCTTAACTCTATTAATCATGATAAATTAATCAAAATTAATTATCCCAGCATTGACGGCAAAATGGCGCATCAGTTAAATTTCGCAATAAATTATCTGATAAAAAATAACATAATAAATAATCAGCTAATAGGTATCTATAATGCTGATTCTAGACCAGAAAAAGAAACTCTTAATTGGATCTCTGATAATTTTATTGATAATAATAAAGTATTTCAACAATATGGAAATTATTTTAATAATATAGATAGTATATTAAAAAGGAAGTTTTTTTCTAAATCTATATTATTTTCTTCAAGCGTTTGGCAAAATCGATGGAGTTTTGGTTTTGAGATTTTTAATAATTTAAAACAGCAGTCATTTTTAAATAATAATAAATTTCCTTTATTATACCCATTTAATTATTGCATAGGCCATGGATTATTTTTTACAAAAGAAATATTTTTGGAGTTGGGCGGCTTTAGTGAAAATACACACAATGAAGATGCTATTTTTGGCATGGAACTATGTTATAGAAAGGAATATATAAAGCCTGTACCGTATTTTGATTATGCCGATTCCCCCAACTCTTTAAAAGGTTTATTTTTTCAAAAGGCTACCTGGTTTTTTGGACCTTCGCAGGCATTTTTGTATTATAATATTTTAAAAAATGATAATAAAAAAGATAATCATTTTAGATTGTTTATTTTATCCTGCAAGCTGTTTTTGCATGCTATCTATTGGATTATTGGACCATTTTTATTATTATTTCTTTTTATTTACTCCTTTTGGATAAAAAATTTTTTGTTATTTTTGCTAGTATATTTAATTTATTTAATTATTCCGAATTTTATCGCGTGGTTATTATTAAAAAAAGATAAAAAAATAAAGGACATTAAAGCCTTTATTTATATTGTTATTGGATCTTTTTTTGCTTATATTTTACATGGATTTTCCGCTTATTATTCAATATTATGTTTTTGTTATTCTCTTTTAACAGGCAAAAAAATAGAAAAATATAAAACGGAAATAATAAGAGATTAACTATTTTGTTAGTTTTAAAACCGGATGTTTTTTATTAATAAAATATTCGATACATAGCTTTAAATAGCCGACAGTCTGATATTTAATTATATCTTCTGGCGTTATCCATTCTGATTGACTATGTTCATTGGTATCAATATTAACAATTGGGTTTTCATCGTTTAATTCTGTTATAAATATAACGGTAATGAATTGTTTATTTTTTTTAACATCTATATTTGAACTATAATAAAACAGCCCAGGATTTTCAATTCTAAGACCTGTCTCTTCAAACACTTCTCTTTTGACGCCATCTGATAAGTCTTCACCGTCCTCCAATGTTCCCCCTGGAAGATCCCAAAGTCCGCCCTCATAAGTATCTTCAATTCGCTTCAAAATTAGTAGTTTATCATCATTTATTATTAAAGAGTGAATAATTATTCTTTTGTCCATAAATTTAAATATTATTAAATTATGTTATCATTATAGTATGGCAATAAATTAAAGTAAAATTATGAAAAATATCAATGTCAAATTAGTTTTTTACAGAACGCTGTTTTCACAGTCAGCAGCATCTGTTACCATGGGTTCTCTATCGGCATTTTTATCTAATAATAAAATAAACAATAATCTTGTTTTGTTAGAAAAAAATAATTTTCATAGCATAGAAAGTATTTTTGAAAACATTAATTCAAAAACCGTTATAATTGCTAAACCGAATTTTAAAGATTATTATCAAATGCTTCAGCTTTTATCAGAAATTAAGAAGTATAATTTGGTAAATAAAATTTTTCTTTGCGGGCCTTATGCGAGCTTAAATTATAATAGTTTAATGAAAGAATTAAAATGGCTTGACGGGATTATTATTGGTAACGCAGAAGAAACGGCTGTTGAATTATTAGAATTATTAGAGAAAAGAACTTTTAATTGCAATTGTCCTGGCGGTGTTTGGCGCAATAGTAAAAATGGAGTTGTGTCTGTTTATTATCCAAGAAAATATAAATTAAAATTAAATAATCTTCCTTTTCCAGATAGAACTATAGAAAAACATGAAAATGGGTCGTATATAAATATCGAAGCGTCTCGTGGTTGTCCTGGGGCTTGTAGTTTTTGTCACATACCCCTTTTATCTAGGTTAAATGGGATTAATAATGTTGATTATCGTGATCCGCTACTCGTCGTTGATGAGATAGAGTTTTTATTTAAAAATTTGGGAAAAAAATTATTTATATTTAACGATAGCTGCTTTTGGAGAAGTCATAATGATGACAAAAGAATATTAAAGATTTGTTCGGAAATTAAAAAACGGAAACTTTCAATAAAATTTTATATATATTTAAAATGTAGCCCGTTTCCGTCTGATGATATATTAAAAAAGATGGTTGAGTCAGGGCTTGTTCGTGTATTTTTAGGGGTAGAAAATCACTCACAAACAAGCAAAACGTTATTCAATAAAAAAATAAAAGAAGGAACATATGAATTGATAAAAGAAAAATTAGACAAGTATCATGTTAATGTCCATATTGGTTTTATTATTTTTGAACCATATGCTTCTATAAATGAAGTCTCTAAAAATATAAAATATTTAAAAAAAATAGGTAAATTGTTTAGGATAGGTGTTTTTTTGGAAAAAGTTAGAATTATTCCATATTCAATTTTGCACAAAAAGTTAATCAAAGACGGTTTAATTAATAAATCGTTATCTTATAAAGATATAACATATGGTTATAAATTTAGAGACAAAAAAACAGAAGAGTATTATAAGTTAGTAAAAGAAGTTTTTTCCGTAATACTAAAAGAACAGTCTTATGAATTTGAGTATTATTGTACAACTGTCGGTTTGATAAAAGATATACTTTATAGGTTCGATAATAAAAATTTTAAAAGATTAAATGAAGACTTTTTGGAATTTAAGTTGTATCAAGACAAAATTGAAAAATTGATTTATGTATTTTTAATCAAATCAATCAAATCGATCAAAACTTTAGATGCTAATAAAATAATTAAAGAAAAAAAATCGTCTTATTTTATCCGAGATTTTAACAAGCTCTATTATATGATAAAGGTTAAATACGCTAATATTTTTTCAAAAATAAATCAAATAAATAATGGGGAATATGTTAAATTAATTTATAGCGGTTATGAACAAATAAAATAATATGAATATCAATAGTATTGCAACTAGGTTTCCTAAATTTTTTGAAATACAAACCGCCTCATTTTGTAACGGAGGTTGTGTTATTTGTCCATATAACGACGTTAAAGATGATAATCCGAAAGGGGTGATGAGTGATAATTTGTTTAAAAAAATAATTGATGAAATAGCAAAAATGAATAATTATGGAATAAAAATCGTTCCATATTTCAACAATGAACCATTCTTAGATAAAAAAATAATTGAAAGAATTAAGTATATTAATAAAAAGTGTCCCAAATGTGAAATTGAAATGTCTACAAATCTTTCTATCTTGGATAAAGAATATCAGAATAAATTAGCGGCCTGTAATTTAAAAGATTTAAGATTAAGCGTATTCGGTTTTTCAAAATTGTCTTATGAAAGCGTAATGACCGGGCTTAATTGGCGCGATACAAAAACTAATTTAGACAATCTATGTAAAAATAAAAAATTAAGAGAGAATATAGGACAAATAAGCTTAGTAATGATTAATTATCCTGGATTAGCAAAGCAAGATATCTGTTTAGCCAAGAAATATTGTAAAGATAATTTTATAAAATTTGAATTTTGGGGGTTTTTGGATAGAGCGGGTAATGTGAAAAAATTTAATAACAAGATTAATAGAAAAAATATTTACGGATGTGAACAACATCGCCCGCTTGAGCGTTTTCATATACTATTTGATGGTCGTGTTGTGCTTTGTTGCATGGACTGGAAATTACAGTATGTATTAGGGGACGTTAATAAACAATCAATAAATCAGATATGGAATTCTAAAAAATATGAAGCAATAAGAAAAAGCATATATGAAAATAAAAAGAACGCTCCAATTTTATGCAAAAAATGTAAATTGTCTATATGATCATAGCTTTAGATGGAAATGTGTTTGTTGGTAAAACCACTTTATGTAATATTTTTTCTAAAAAAAATAATTATAACGTTGTTTTAGAATATTCGGATTTTATTAATAAAACAAAAAATAAATCATTTAAGCAGGCTAGTTTCTTAGAACATAGTAAATATTTAAAGTTGGACAATATTAGAAAAAAATATTTAAAAAATAATATAAATTTTATTGATAGGAGTTTTGTTTCGTTATCAGCCCATATTTATGCTCTTTACAAAAACGGAATTGCTGATTTTAGGAGAGAGCATACGAATATGTTTCATCAACTATTGAAAAATAATAATATAATAATTCCAAATTGTTATGTATTTGTAACGTGCAATTATAATTGTGCAAAAAAGAGGTTTTTATTAGAAAAAAGAATTGATGAAAAAAAAGGAACACCAACATTTTTTATAAATAAAGGTTATTTTTTAGCAATTAATGAATTTAACAGTTTGTGGCAAAAAAATATAAAAAGCGGATTAATAATTAATACTAATCACAGTGCTAAAAAAAATAATCAGATAGGCATTAATAATAATTTTTTCAAGAAATTAACAAAAAAAAGAATTATTACAATAACGGAATCTATATTTTTTAGTAACGATATTGTTAACAATTGAATTTGATTTTTTTGGATTTTAAAATTTTGAAAAAATTTAGCTAATATTAGATAAGGCAGAGGATAATCGTGTTTTAAGACCGACCTCTAGTTCGAATCCCACCGCAGGAGCCAACACGATTTTGGTGTTTAAGACCGACACAAGGCATTAAACATTAACCAAAACACAAAGAAACATGATTTAGGTCATGTTTTTTTGTTGGCGTCAAATGTTTGAAAAGAGCCGTAAATAGAGAGGGATTGCAGTTCTAATCCGAGTCGCATCTGATTAGTTGTTTTATGCTATAATTAATTTATATGAATAAAATTTTAGTTACGCCTAAAATTAATCCCGATTTAGATGGAGTAGCCTGCGCTTATGCGTATTCTAAATTGTTAAATAAGATTGATTCTGCTAATAAATACACGGCTGGAATTTATGGCAAGGCTCAAAATGAGGCTGTATTTTTACTAGATAAGTTTAAGATCGGTGATGTCTTATTATTTAATCCAGTCGATATTAGTTTTGATAAATTTGTTATAGTTGATGCTAGCGATACAAAGGGCATGCCGGAAATTATAAGACCTCAAGATGTTAAAGAAGTCGTTGACCATCGAGAAATAAACAATGCTGGAGAAATTTTTCGCCAAGCCAAAATAAATATAGAATTATTGGGCGCAGCTGCTACACTGATTTTTGAGAAATTTCAAGAAGTTAGAGAAAGTATAGATTTTGATTCGGCGTTATTACTATATGGAGCGATTTTTTCTAATACCTTAAACCTACAGACTAATGTAGACAGCAGAGATTTGACAGCGATAACGGCTTTAGAAGAAATATTAAAGACCAGAATAAGTGAGCCAAGAGAGATTATTAATGAAATGTTTGAATATAAGACTAAATATATAGAAGAAAATTTGGAAGAATGTATTAGAAATGATTTTAAACATTTTGACGACAGTCTCGGCATCGCCCAATTAGAAGGTTTCGATATGCTTAAAGTTATCACGGAACATTATGATCAGATTAAAAATATATTAGACTCTCTTAAAAATGAGTCCAAATTGGAAAGGATATTTCTAACGGCGGCGGATATAAAGAATGGGCATAATATTTTTTTGGCTATTGGCGATGAAATGGCTAAAATATTAAGCAATAAAATGAATATCGAATTTGATACTAAGGGGATGGCAAAAAGTGGTAAGCTATATTTGAGAAAGCAAATATTGCCAATGATTAAATAATTTAGCTAATATTAAATACGGTATAAATTATCTTATCAATTTTTATATCTTTAGATATAATAAGGCCTATATGACTAAATATATATTGCATGGTGGAGAAACCGGTATTCCTAATGAGCATAACGCTGCCTTTTACCAAGAATGGATAAAGGGTTTTCCGGCCGATTTTAAACCATCCATTCTTCTGGTGTATTTTTCCCGCCCAGAAGAGGAATGGCAAGGATTGGAAAATAGTGATAAAGAAAGGTTCTCGCGCTATAACCAGGATAGGGAAGCAAATTTTTCTGTCGCCAGCCAGGACCTTTTTAGATTCCTGGAGCAAATCAAATCTTCTGATGTGGTCTATGTCCGCGGCGGCTCTACTGAAAAACTCCTTGAAACGATTCTGCCCATTAAAGACCGCTTGCTCAGTGCTTGGGATAATAAGGTATATGCTGGTTCTTCGGCTGGTGTTATGGCCATCAGTCATTTAACGAGAAGCAATATAGGCCCTTGGCGTCATGGCCTAGGTCTTATCCCTTTAAACAGTTTCGTCCACTATGGATCAGAGTTTAGACTAGACCTGGAAGCCTGCCAAAACGACCATCCTGAAAATAGTCTCGAATATCTCCTCTTACCGGAAACAGAGTTTGTGGTCAGGGAATATTAATATTAATAAATATTGACAAAAAATCATACTTATAGTATTATTTTTTGATAGTTAAAATTGCATTATTGAACTTTTAAAACTTAATGATCATGAGCATAGTAGAATTTTTCAAGAATAATTTTGAATATTTTTGGGATAGCTATTGTTTAAGTAACAAGGTCGGATATAAAAAGTTAGGGCCAGAAGAATCTGGCGCTAGCGTAAACTTTTTTATATTTTGGGCTCAAAATTCTGAGAATACTGTTAGAGTGATGATTATATTTTATCTGCCGTCTAACAAGTTAACCCCCATTATTCTAGCAAACATAACTAAAGAAGTGGTAATAAGTAATAATATTATCAAAAAAATGCCAGTCAGATTAAAAAATATTCAGAAAAGAGTTGGCAATTTTTACTTTAGCGATCATGAAATGTCGAGCCTATTAAAAGATGATGGCTCGTTAGACGAGTTCGCCAGAAAAAAAATCTACTCTTTTGTTGATTCGGACTTTCAGAGAATTGTTTCGTCTTTAGTTTGTAAAGGTGGGCGAAATAATAAAATTAGAGGCCATTCTGTTTACGCCATTCCCAGCGGGTTATATGGTTTAGGGAAAAATAGAAAGCATTAGAAAAAATAAACTTTGACCAATAAAATAATTTAAATCCACAAGACATAATGGAACAAAAGAAATACAGAATAGGGAATACTGGAATGGAATTGGAAATCAGTGAAGACTATTTAGGCTGGAAGCCTGAAAGCGGAAACTGGGATGATTTATTCCTACGCTTCGTGAAAAACACGAATATAACTATTATCAATCCCGGTAATAACGAAAGAAAGGATTTATTCCTGCACCATTTCATCATCAAAGACGCTTTGCCCCTGGAATTCTTATTAGAAAAAAGAGCTGAATATATGAATGTCTTTGCCATCGTTTCTAACGATGAAGTTACTAAGAAATTCATTATTCCCTTGTATTAGCCATGAAAAAAACTAACACCCTGGAAACATTATAGTTCCAGGGTTTTTTATAAGAAAAACCCTGTGGTTGACATAGGTCTATATCCATACTAAAGTAAGATGATTATTTTAAATAGTCTGATCCTTTAACAATCTTTATTAACTTTAAAGCGGAGGTTAGAATGCCTAAGAAAGAAATCGTATTCACTTTTCCTGGCGACGATAAGTTGCCTTATTCCACTGTCGTCAAAATTGGCGATCATTATCATTTTTCCGGAGTCGTTCCTGAGGTTTCTGACGGCCGCCTGGCCAGCCCGGGCGACGTAGAAAGCCAAATCAACGAAGTTTTTAAGAAGATCAAACACAACCTGTCGCTTTGCGGTTTACGCCGGGAAGACGTTTACAGCGCCACTGTCATGCTTAGTGGCTCCATGCAACACTTTCCCCTCGTTAATAAGATCTATTCTGATTTCTTCAATGTCAGCATCAAGCCGCGACGCAAAGCCTTTGCCGTTGCCGCTTTGCCTTTCGGAGCGGAAATCGAGATTGAAATCGATGCCATTAAGCAGAGTAAATAAAAATTTTACGCTGCCAAAAAACGGGACCAAAGATCCCGTTTTATAATACTAGTTTTTAGGTTTTGACTAATAACGCCGGCAAACTCCGGGAGCAATAGCTGTAATAACTTCTTCGGAAAAGTCTGTGTAGTTAACGAAATAATCTATCTGCGACAACAGATATTCTACTGGGCCGCCGCAATCTAAATAATGGCCGTCGGTGATAATCTTAGCTAATAAGCTGGTCTTTATCCGCATCTTGTTGATTACATCAATTAATCTCAGCTCTCCATTCTTATCAAGCTCTGTAGAGTCTAGGGCGGTAAAGATTTCTGGAGTGAGGATATAGGCGCCATGAGCAGCGTATTCTGAAGGCTCTTGGCCTAAAGCCGGCTTTTCAACTATTTGTTTAATGGTTTTGATTTCACTCTCTCCTGTAATATCTGATAATTCAGCCATGCCATAGCGTTGGCGTTTTTTAGGATCTTCGATCTTAACCGCGGAAATAACCGGTTGGCCGTATTTGTAATAGGCGTCTAGGCATTGGGCGACACGCGGTTTTGTCTTAGAGAAGATTATCTCATCCGACCAGGTTAGGACGAAGGGTTTGTCGCCAACCAGGTGCCTAACCGCACTCAAAGCGCCGCCGTTACCGCGCGGTTCATGGGTATAGACAAAATCGAAAGTTGCTAATTTTGATATATCCCTAAGCTCTTTGACCTTTTCATCCTGCTTAATCCTAAGAAAATAGTTTTCCAGTATTTCATTGGGGGCAAAGAAGCTTTCGATTGATTGTTTGTGATGCGAAACGACGAAAATAATATTTTCTATGCCGGAAGCGACTAGCTCCTCGACCACGTGTAGGATTATTGGCTTCTGTCCCAGCGGAAACATTTCTTTGGGGATGCTTTTGGTGGCCGGTAAAAAGCGGGTGCCCCAGCCGCCAGCTGGAACGACCGCGGTTGTGATTTTTGGGTATGTCATATTAAATTAATTTAAGCAGATCTCTCACAATACCAGTATGGCGGATCTCATCCTGCCTGATGCTTTCCAAGATTCTTCGTTGTCTTTTATCCTGGATTATCTCGATTAAGTCATTTATTTCTTTCTCCATATCGATTTCAATGGCATAGAGTTGTTTGAGATAGCTACGGTAGTCTTTATTACTAAACATATGATTATTTATATTCATTAGCGATCTTTTCGAATATCTTGGCGTGTCGCTGGGAATCTTTGGCTAGTATTCTGAGGCCAGCAATCACTTTTTTCTGCTTAGCCAAAGGTAGCCCCGACCAGAAAAAGGTCTGCTCGATATGGCTAGTATAGACCGGCACGGCCAGCTCTTCCTTGATCATTGCCTCTTTGATCTTGGTGGCAATCTCTTGGCGGCTGGCGGGAGTTTTAGTTGATGTTTTCTTCTTCATATTTTTGTATTTTAGGGGCTTGGTTCAAGCGGTATATATGGGACAAGACGAAAGAATGATAGAGGCACCAAGCGATATTAACAGCGATAGCGTATCTATTGTCAGTGAAATTAGAGATGCCGATAATTATCGCTAATATATTAAGGAGAAGCATTAGGGTCCAAGGCCAGAGCTGCCAGTTAGCCAAGCGGCCGGTTCCGCTCTTATCCGTAATTTGGAATTTTACCGGCAGACCGAAGATGGCATAGAGACTGGCTTTAATGGAAATAGGGAAGCTTAGGGAACTCATGATCATGCCGATAAAAATATCTTTAGCCTGGTAATGCCTCTTTTTCATTGTAGCATAAAAAGTCATGAGCGTAAGGAAGTAATAGGGCAGGAAGGAGCCGATATAGACATAGGGGTTAGAAAAATATGAAGGGAAGCCGAAGATAAGGTAGAGGATCGGACAGAGCATCATGATTAGGAATGACCAGCCGGTGAAATAATAGGTAGCGGAGAGCAGATATTCCCAGGATTGGATCTTGGTAAAATGGATTTGGCTTTTTAGCCTAGCTTTAATCAAACGCCTCAACACCCCGACTGTACCGGAAGCCCAGCGGAACTGCTGTTTCAGGTAGGCCGGCAGGGTGGCTGGGGCCATCCCGAAAACTCGGACATGGTTATAGTAGACGGAACGCAAGCCGAGGGAATGGATCATGACTGAAGTTGAAAAATCTTCCGTTACGGATTTTTCATCAAAACCGCCCACCTCTTTCAAGACCGCCGTCCGCATCAAGAAGTTGGTGCCACAGCAGAACATGGCATTGGAAAGCCCCTTAGCTTCACAGATGCTTTCGAAGAAGATTGATTGTTGCAAGGTTGCGCCGCGAGCGATCGGGCTGGCGCTGTAGTTGGTATACAATTGAGGAGTTTGGACGAAGGCGATATTTTTAGAGTGTTCAGCGATGGCCACGGTTTCCTGTAGGAATTCGGCTAAAGGCGCTTGGTCAGCGTCAAAAACAGCCAAATATTCGCTTTTAACTAGCGGCAGATAGGCATTTATTATCTCTGCTTTGCTTTTAGGCGGCGTTTTAGTTTGGAAATACTCCAAGCCATATTTATGCGCTAGGGCCTGATTAGCCGCTTGATATTCCGAGTCAGAGCCGTCTAGGAAGACCTTTTGCTTATTAGCATAATTTAAGGCGGCTAGGGCGACGAAGGTCGGTTCTAAGACCGTGAGCGGCTCGTTGCGCGCCGCAATCAGAACGCTAACGCTCGGCAGATTATTAGGATCAAGCTGCACCCTCCGGTGGTAGTTGGCTCCTGGCTTCTTGAGACGGTTTAGACTGCTAATAAAGCCTAAGGAATGGATGATAGAATGCAACTCGGCGCTAAACAGGAGTAGGGCAAAAAAGAAATTTAGGCCGCTATGGCTAGTGCCGATAAATAAAAAATAGGCCCTGGCGAGCAAATAGAAGCCCAAGCTCAAAGCCGCAATGTAACTTATATATTTCAGAAGCCTCTTGGATATTTTTGACACGGGATTTTATTTTTTATCATTATAGCATGCTTCTCGTCTCTTCTACAAAAAACCGGCCTTGTAGGCCGATAATTCTTAACTAAGCTTGTCTTTTATCTCCTTTTTTAGTTCGCCGGTAATCATGAGGGCTTTATCATATTCGCCTCGGCGAGCCGCCGCCCTAGCTGTAATGAAATTTTGGAAATAAGCCTCGTCGATAATGTTGTTTAGTTTGTTATTATAACCCATGATCTTTTGCCAAGATCGGTAATCGCCGTTTTCAAAGCTGTCTAGTATCTTTTTCCGCCTCTCGCTGGAATAGCTGGTATTTTCTTGATTAGGCAGATTAATATCCGAATCGAAATTATCATTCAGGAGGGAAAGGTCGACGCTATTTATTCCGCTGCTTAAGATGATAGTTAGAAGGGCGATATTGATGGCGGCTTTTTTATATATATTCATATGTTTGGTTTTTTGAATGTTTGTGTATATTACTACGCAGTTAGTGCCTGGTTTATTTATATGTATTGACAAAATATGATTTATGTTATATAGTAGGATTTCAGAACATTAATAATCAAAACCATATAGAATGAAAACACAGCCCATTATTAGGCAGCCTGGATCAATCAAGTATTGGTCGATAATTTTTAAATCATTATTGTTCACCGGCTTGAGCTTGTTGCTCTGGAATTACTTTTTTCTCGATAATTTTACGATGTCTCCGGAAAATTCCGAAGTGATGAGCGCCGTCGTGGCCGGCTTCCTGGTCTTTTCCGCCTTGCTTCCAACCTTTACGGTTTCCCGCTTATCCCAACAATTCGATGATCTTAAGTCAGCTATTATCGACGACGACTTCAAAGCTTTTAAGAAGATATATAAGCGGACCGTCCACCCCCTGACTTATTTGGCGATAATCGTGGTTTCTCTATTAGCTATCGCATCTTTAATGATGCTGCCTTACGCTAAATTCTGCGTCGGCCTATTTTCGGTCGGTGGCCTCAGCTTCGTCCATTGTTTTTTCTTCTATATCGCCAAGGAACTAGATAACCCTAATATTTTGGATTTAAAGATTCCTTTAAAATGGCAATTAGATTTGGCAGAAGACAATGCCTAAGGACTTTAGGAGAGAAAAAAACTCTCCTTTTTTGTTAATTTATTTTAATATAAGCATAATTTTTACTTTAGAGATTAAACTATTAAACCCTTGACAAAATTATATTTTATGTTAATATAGCAAATTAAGCTGTTTAACAATATTTATCAACCTATGGAAAAGAGAAAAGCTAAGCTGGTCATTTGCCACCATGTTTCTGATTTCCGGGCCCTTAAGGAAATCGAGGGCTCTAATGGCCGGTATATTCCTGCCCATACCGAAAGTACCAAAAACGTTTTCATCACCCAGGCTTCTTCTTCCTTATTAAAAAAGGAACTCGCCGCTATCGGCATCATCATCGACGATTGGCCCAGCGTGGACCGAGTGGCTGAGAAGTTCGCCAAAGAATTATGCTGTCGTCGTGACGGCAAATTAGCCCTTGACCAAGATTTTGGTCTTGGACTCTGTGAAATTTTGGAGTAAATACTCCTATCTAACCTAAAACCGCCAGAAAAAGGCGGTTTTTCTATTTATATAATTGTCACCTGTTTCCTAATTTAGTATAATATAACCGAAATCTAATGAAATATATTTATGAATCTATTCTTGCCCGATAATCTCCGCGGTCTGTCTAGCCAGGAGGCGTCCAAGAGGCTTGAGTCCGAGGGCTATAATGAATTGCCAACGGAAAAAAAGCGTCGGCTTTTGATGATTATCGGCGATATCTTGAAGGAACCGATGATCCTTCTACTTCTGGCCTGCGTGACTATCTATTTAATCTCCGGAGACAAGAAAGAATCGCTGGTTTTAGCCTTTTCCATATTTATCATCATCTTCATTACTATTTATCAGGAAAATAAGACGGAAAAAGCCTTATCCGCTTTAAAATCTCTAGCCAGTCCTAGAGCCCTAGTTTGGCGTGATGGTTCTTATCTGCAGATTGCCGGGCGGGAAGTAGTCCGGGGTGATCTGATCTTTTTAAAAGAAGGGGATCGGGTGCCAGCCGATGGCGTCTTACTCTGGAACCAAGGCCTTATGGTCGACGAATCTCTCCTGACCGGCGAGTCGGTGCCGGTCCATAAGACTTTAGGTAAGAAAGATTTGAAGATGCTTGAGCCTCAGGGAGAAAACAGCCCCTTCGTATATTCCGGCACCATGGTCGTTTCCGGGCAAGCCTTATTTACAGTCAAGGCAATCGGGCGGCAGACGGAAATGGGTCGGATCGGCAAGATATTAGATGAAGTGGAGAGGGAAAATACTCCCTTGCAAAACGATTTACATCATCTGGTTAGATATGTTTTGGTGGTAGCGATTATTTTATGCTTGGCGGTTATCGGTTTGAATTTTTTGGCTGGTCGCGGATTTTTGCCGAGTTTCCTATCCGGTTTGACGCTAGCGATGTCTATTCTGCCTGAAGAATTCCCAGTGGTTTTAGCTATCTTCCTATCGATCGGCGCTTGGCACCTGTCACATCATCAGATTTTAGTCCGGAAGCTAAGCATGGTCGAAAGCTTGGGGGCAGTAACTATGCTCTGCGTTGATAAGACGGGGACTATCACCATGAATCAGATGAAATTAGAATCCGTTTTCTTGTCATCCGCCGATAAGATGATAGACCTGTCAAAAGACCGAGCTGATCTCCCAGCTTTGGCTGAATCAGAAGCTTTCCGCTTAATCATAAAAGCTGGATCCTTATCAAGCCGGCGAGATACTTTTGATCCTTTAGAGAAGGCTATCAAATTAGTCCGACGACAGCTTTTCCATGAAGATATCTATAAAGGCCTGGAATTGAAGCAAGACTTTCCTTTATCCAGTGATTTCTTGGTTATGACTAATCTCTGGCAGGAAAAAGGCAACTTAAGCGCTTATGCTAAGGGCGCGCCGGAAGATATATTCAAATTAAGCCATTTAAAAGAAGAAGAGCTGAAGAGTTATCAGTTAATAATTAAAAAAATGGCCCGTTCGGGGCTTCGGGTCTTGGGCGTAGCCCACGCTAAAGAAGCTCAAAATAATGGCGGAATCCATGATTTTAAGTGGCAATTTTTGGGGTTATTCGGTTTTATGGACCCGGTCCGGCCGACCGTAGCAGAAGCGATCAAGGAATGCTATCGAGCCGGTATCCAGGTGAAGATGATTACTGGCGATTACCCGGAAACGGCGAGAACGATTGCCGGACAGATCGGCCTAGCTAATTACAAAACGGTTTTGAGCGGGGAAGACTTCGCCCAACTTAATGACAAGGCCTTAGCCAGGAAAATCAATGAAAGCAATGTCTTTGCCCGGATGATGCCGGAACATAAACTTAAGATAATCGATGCCTTGCAGGCCGCCGGACATATCGTCGCCATGACCGGCGATGGCGTCAATGACGGCCCAGCTCTTAAATCAGCTGATATTGGCGTCTCGATGGGTGCCCGTGGGACCGATGTCGCTCGGGAGGCTAGTGGAATAGTTCTACTGGATGATCATTTTTCTTCTTTAGTCAGCGGAGTCAAGGAGGGGCGGAGAATATTTGATAATTTGCAGCGAGCTATCGTCTATTCAGTGGCCATTCATTTACCGATTGCCATCTTAGCGCTAGTGCCGATCATTTTGGGCTGGCCTTTACTGTTCTTTCCAGTCCATATCATGTTTTTGGAATTAATCATCGATCCGGTCTGCTCCCTGGTTTTTGAGGCCGAGAAGCCAGCCGACAGTTTAATGTCCCGCCCGCCCAGGGATTCTCACCGTTCCTTGTTAAATCGGGGCAATCTTTTGATATCCTTCGTCCAAGGTTTCAGCATAGCCCTGATCGTCCTCTTGGTTTATTATTTCACTATCCGTTTGTCTTGGGGCGCTAGCGAAACCAGGGCGGCCGCTTTTTCGGCCCTCATCTTTGCCAATATATTTTTAATCCTCGTTAACCGCTCCTGGTCAGAAAGCTTATTAACGACCTTATTCAACAAGAATCGTTTCTTGTGGCCAATCATCTCTTTGGCCCTTATTTGCTTGTTTTTAGCGGTCTATCGTCCTTCGGTCGCTTCGATTTTTTCCTTTGAGCCTTTCGGCTTCAGCCATTGGACCTGGATTGCGTCTTTGGCACTTGTGCCCGCTCTCATCTTTGAGATATTTAAGTTTTTTAAGAGAAAATTATAATATTTTGCTTAATTTTACTTAAACTTGCCTAAATCAATTAATTATTGTAAGATAAGAACCTGTATTATTAAACAAATAGGAGGGGAAAAAATGAGCTCTTTAAAAAGTGAATCGCCTATGATAGGAATCATAGCCAACAGCACCTCTTTGGACAATCGGAAGGACCTTATAGCTGAATTAGGTGAACCGCGCGATGGTTTCTTCAGTCCCTTAAAATTCTCCTTTAAAGAATTACAAGGTGAAATCATTGCCCTCGACATCCAGCCTAATGAGATCCTGGAGAAAGCCGGCATGGCGAAAGCCAAAGAGGCTTTGTTCAAAGCTGTTGAATATTTATCTCAGCGAGGCGTTAAAGTGATTTGTTTCACGGCCTCGACCAAAAGGTTGCCGGGTAAAACTGGCAGCGAAATCAAAAAACTGTACCCCGATATCACTTTTTCTATCGGGGATAGCGCTACGATGGTTTCCTATCTGGCTTTACTCGACCATTATCTTTTGCCTGGCCATATCGACCGGGCACGGAACGAGATCGTCTGTTTAGGAGCCGGGTTTTTAGGGGTGAAATCCATTGAACATCTTTTACGCCGGGGTTGCAAGCGAGTAACCCTAATCAGCGAACAGGGTGAAAACGGTTTCCCTAAAGATATCCGGGTCATCGATTCTCTGGACAAAATGCCGAAGGGCATCAAGTTATTTTTGAGCTGTTCTCATAAATACGAGATCGATCCTGAATCTTTCCGGAAATTCCTGAATCCGCAAGCAGTCATCTTGGATGTAGCTGTACCACCAGGTATTAACCAGGCGGTATTTGCGGCCCTACCTGAGGGCGTATCTCGCTTCGATGGCGGCGACTTCTTCTTGGAGGATATCAAATATGATTTTCCTTCTCAAATCCTAAGCTTTCCTCGCGTTGGCTTCTGGTATGGCTGTTTCGCCGAAGCAGTCATCTTGGCGGTCGCTCGGCAAGCCGGAGTTGACTTGAAAAAGTTCAACTTTTTCGAAGTTAACCAGGAAAATTGCGATTTCCTGGCCTATTACCTGCGTCAAGAAAAAATTGCCATTCCGCGCATCAATTTCTTCGCTCCGGAGAATATTGCTTTCATACCGTTTTAAAGTTTCCTTAAGGGTCAGACGCCAAGTCTGCCCCTTTTTTATTTTCCTAAGAAATGATAAAATATGGGTATCAGTCAGTCATTAATTTATGGCCATAGTCAATAGCCTTTTTCCGCAAATATTTTCTTTGCTTAGTTTGTGGTTTATTATCAGCTTAAGCTTGGTGGTTCTAAAAAACAGCCATAAGCTGGTCAATAAGCTGTTTTTTATTTTAACCTTGATTTTGGATTATTGGGTGATTGGCAGTTTTATGATGTTCAACAGTACCCAAGAGCATCAGATTATCACCTGGGATCGCTTCGTTTATGCCGCTGTCGTTTTTTGGCCGGCTTTGCAATACCATTTCAGCTTGGCGGTGACTTACATTAATCGCCGGCGCCATCGTTTATTAGTCTTGGCTTATATTTTATCCCCAACTTTCCTGATTTTAAGCCAGACTAACTATTTCGTGAAAGATGTCTTCTATTATACTTGGGGCGCCCATACTCGCGCCCAGTTCTTACATCACTTTTTTTTAGCTTTCTTCGCGGTTTATGGTCTGCTTTTCTTTTATAATTTGATTAAGAAATACAAGCATGATTCTTCCCATCTAGAAAGGAAGCGAACCCTTTATTACATCTTAGGCTTCAGCGTCCTAGATTTTATCGGCGGCACCGCTTTCTTGCCGGCTTATTTGATTCCTTTCTATCCGATATTTCTAGCGACGCCTTTGATATTCTCCTTGATCATCGCCTACGCCATCACCTATTTCGGTTTGATGGATATCAAGCTGATCATGCGCCGTTATTTCGTGTATTTCTTATCCCTAGTTTCCGTCCTAGCCCCGATCTATATCTGCCTTTACTATGTCGACCGCTACTTCCCGCATTTCCTGTTTTTCGCTTCCTTAGTAGTTTTCATTTTCGCCCTATCCGTCTTTTTTCAGATCAAGAACTATTTTTACCGCTTCTCTAATAAGTATTTCTTTTCCTCCCTATACGATTTTAACGAACTCATCTATAGCCTTAATAACCGCTTACGGGCTTCCTTGGATATCAGTCAGATCTTCCAATCGACTATCAGCCTTTTGAGCCAAGCTTTCCACAGCAAGATGATCGCAGTGGTCAGCTATGAAGCCAGGAGTAAATATTGGCCGGTCTTGTATAACCAGAATTTCGATTTCAGCACTAACCGGATCAATTTTGATTATAAGCTGCTCGGCGACCTTTTTATCAACAACCGTCCGATTGCCTTGTCTAATTGGGAAAAAGTTAATGACCCCAAATATAAGGGCTTAGTTAGTTATCTTAATTCTTGGCAGATAGAGGTTGTCGTGCCTATTAAGATCAACCAGAAAAAACTGAGCAGCTTGATGTTGTTCGGACCCAAAGAATCTGGTGAAGCTTATAACATTAAGGATTTAAGGGTTTTAGAAAGCGTGGCGGCGGAAATTGCCATCTCCCTGGAAAACGCCTTGCTTTACCAAAGCGTTACCAAATTCAACTTGAAGCTTAAAAGCGAAGTCGACAAAGCTACCAAGCAGCTGCAGGAGCAGAACGAGACCTTAAAAAAACTAGACCAGGCCAAGACCGAGTTTATTGGTATCGCCTCCCATCAATTGCGCACCCCTTTGACCGGTATCCGCTGGTTTACGGAATTATTATTAAAGAATAAAGAACAGAACCTTAACCCGAAACAGCTGGATTTCTTAGAACAGGTCAGCGCCAGCAACCAAAGGATGATTAAGCTGGTCAATGACCTTCTAGATGTTTCCCATATTGAAACCGGGCGTAAATTCGATATTATTAAAAATGAATTCAGTTTGAATGACGTCATCCAGGAAGTCTTAAAGGAAAACGTCTTCTTAATCAGCACTAAAGGCTTAATAATCGATAATCAAGTTGATCCTGGACTTAAGATCTTCGCTGATCGCGATAAGATCAAGCAGGTTTGGCAGAATTTGATTTCTAATGCCACTAAATATTCTGGAGATAAGACCACTATCAAGATACTATGGAATAAAGATAAGGATAATAACCATGTCTTCTCGGTCAAAGACCAGGGGATAGGCATCCCTAAAGACCAGCAAAACCAGATTTTCAACAAATTCTTTAGGGCCAGCAACGCTTCCTTGCAGCACAGCGATGGTACCGGCCTAGGTCTTTATATAGCGCGGGAGATCGCCCGGGCTCATGGCGGCGAGATGTGGTTTGAATCAGTCGAACAAGAGGGAACCACTTTCTTTTTCTCCTTGCCCAGTCTGCCAGATACTATAAATAAAAAAATAAAAAAATAACTTATAAAAGTATGCCTAAAAAAATTCTTATTATCGAGGACGACCTGAGTTTAGCTAAAGCCCTCAGGGCAAGCTTGGAGGAGGAAGATTTCACGGTTTTTGAGGCTCATGACGGCTTCGAGGGTCTGGAAGCGGCTGAAAAAAATCTGCCCGACCTCATCCTCTGCGACATTAGTATGCCTAAGATGGACGGCTTAACCATGCTAGCTTCCTTAAGGAAGACCGAATGGGGCAAAAACCTGTCAGTCATCATGCTTACCAACTTTAGTGACGAAGAGAAGATATCGATCGCCCTGAAACACTCCGTCTTCCGCTATCTAGTCAAAAGCGATTGGGACTTATCGCAGATTATCGAAGAGGTCAAAAAAGAATTTAATAATTAAATATGAAAGCCAGAGCCAAGCAGCCCTCAAACCATTGGCCTAAGATATTAACCACTATCTTCCTCATCTTTGTTTCCAGCCTATTTTTGACTGCCTTGGTCGTTAATTTTTCATTAGATCCGGGCAATGGGGATAAGGTAGTTCTAAGCCCTGTGACGCCCGAAACGGCTACAGATAGCGACCAGATTCTGGCTGAGGAGATAAGCTTGAACATTAGTACTACTTCAAGCAGCACTGAAGCCGAAGTAACACCTGAAGCAAAAGAGGATAAGGAAGAAATATTAAAGCCGGATTCAGTTCTACCCGCTGACTTGAAAGGAATCAAGCAGTATTCAGCAGTCATCTCGGTCGTGGATGAACAGGGATTAAAGGTAATCAACCAGGAAGTCTTCAAGCGCGATGGCGCCCAGGTTCTGTCGGCGAATAAAGAATGGGTTCTTATATCTTTAGATCAGACTGATAAGATTTTTAGGGTGTTTTGCCAAAATGGCTTTGGTATTACTGATTGTAGTGGCGGCCAGGTAAGCCGCTTGAAGAGCGGCGATTTCTGCGCTAAAAGCGTAGAAAAGGATACTAAAAATACTATCAGTTTGGCCTGCGACCGAGTTAATAAATAAACAGTCTTATGTTTAAAACGAGAGTTTATACTTTTTGGTTAATCGTAATCAATTTAGCCTTCTTGATCCTCGCCTTTTTGTTATTCATATCCATTGAAAATAGGGAATATAGGAATTTTAACGCCAACTTAGAAGAAGTGTCTGATACCGCTTTAGCGGCGATAAACCCGGAAAGGCTCAAAACTTTAAAAGGGACAAGCGAGGAGATGCTTGCTAACCCTGATTATATCCGTCTTAAAGATCAGCTGATCAAGCTAGGCGACTCTTTCGCTAATCGAGGCATCGATTCTATCTACGCCATGGAGATAATGGATGACCAGGTTATATTTTTAGTGGATTCTTTCTTGCCCTCTGAATCTAAATACAGCGCCCCTGGGATAAGTTATGAACAGCCGCCTCTAGAAATAGAACAGGTCTATAAATCAGGGCAGTTTGCTGTCAGTGATGCTTATACGGATGAATATGGCTCTTTCTTGTCACGTTTTTCTCCAATCCGCAGTTTTAGCGATCAGAAAATCTTGGGTGTTCTCGGGGTGGATGTTGATTACCATTATTTCCAGAACCAGCTCAGACGGGCTCAGATATTAGGCCTTTTGATTTTGGCTTTAGTTTATATTCTATTCCTATTATTCTGGCTCTATTTTAAAAAACGCGGCCAAGCCCGCGAGTATATCTTTAATAATGAATCAAAATTGAAAGGCATAACTGATGTTATAACCGACGCTATCGTGATGGTCGACGAAGAGGGACGGGTCAATTTCTGGAATCGAGGCGCCGTTCGCTTATTCGGACAGTCGGAGGAAAAAGCTTTAGGGCAGAAATTTTCCGATTTAGCTAAGCTGGATAAGCTGTATGATCCGAAGCTGTGTTTACAAGTCGATAAGCTTAATTTTTTCGGCCGCAGTGCTATTGTCGACAAGATTTTAGAAGCTGAATATGGTCAGAAAGGCAAAACTAAGAAATATTTGGAATTTTCCTTGTCATCCTTATACCTTTCTGAGCACTGGTCGGCTGTCGGCGTCTTTAGGGATATATCCCAACGCAAAGCAAGGGAAATGGACCTGCTTAAGCAAAAGGAAGATTTTGAGCAGCTGAGCCAGGCGATGGTCGGGCGCGAGCTTAAAATGTTAGAGCTAAAGAATGAACTTAAGGCTTTAAAAGCTAAAAATAATTAAAATTTATGAAAGACTTTTTCAAATGGAAGGATGAATATCTCTTACAGATAGCTGAAATCGATAAGCAGCATCAGTATTTCGTTTCCTTAATAAATGAGCTTTACCGAGCGACGATTGAACGGGCAGATTCTTCTAGCTTGGCCATTTTTATCGGCCGTTTAGCCGCTTATGCCGATGAGCATTTTGCGACGGAAGAGAAGTATTTCGACCTCTTCAACTTTTCCGGAGCTGATGAGCATAAAGCGGAACACGCTAAACTAAGAGAAAGGGTCAGGGAATTTTCCCAAATAACCGAGTTGGATTCCCAAGCTTCATTTAAGATTATCGATTTCCTCGAGTCCTGGCTGCTAGATCATTTAGTGGCGATGGACCGGAAGTATGTCACCTGCTTTCATGAACATGGTTTGAGTTAAGATTGATTTAAAAAAAGGCCTCGGGTTACGAGGCTTTTTTCTTATTCCGGATTCTTAAGGTAAGTTTTCAGGTCTTTGATTATCTCTTCGAGACGATAATTTGACTTCGTGTAGTATTTACTCGCCCCTAGATTCAGATAGGTCTTAACCTTGTCTGGGCTAGCGGTATTAGAGACCACGAAAATCGGGATTTTCTTGAATTCTGGCTGGTTTTTTACTTTAGCCACTAAATCTAAACCGTTTTCTTGGCCTAAAAGATAGTGGTCAAGCCAGATAGCTCTGACATCTTTTAGATCTAAGAGTAGGGAATAGGCCTGCTCGACGGTTCGGGCACTGACGACTGAAAAGCCCGTCTGTTCTAATTTAATCCTGATTGCTTCCAGGAGCGCCTGCTCATCCTCGACGACCAGGATATTTATCTTATTGTTCATATTTTTATTTTAACTATATTAATCAATGGTTTTAGTGCCAGTTTTTTTAATCATCCCCTTAAGAGGCAGGGAAACGAAGAAAGTAGTTCCCTTATCTTCTTCAGACTCAAAGCGGACATTACCCTGAGAGCCTTCTATTATCGACTTAACGATGTATAAGCCTAAACCGGTGCCCTCCGTGTCTTTTTCTTTGACATTATCCGCTCTAAAGAGCTTATCGAATATTTTTGCTTGTTGCTCTTTAGGGATGCCATAACCGTTGTCCTGGACACTGATCATTAGGTTTTGACCCTCTGGATATATTTTAATCTTGATTAAGCCTTTATCCGGGGTGTACTTAGCCGCGTTAGATAGTAGGTTTTGGAACACTATTCTAATCAGTTTAGGATCAGCGGGGATTAGGCCTAACTTAGAGTCGCTAGTAAACTCTATCTTCAACTTCTTGTTGCTAATCATCGGCTTTAGCTCTTCTAAGACGCTTTGAGCTACTGCTTTAAAATCGGTTGGCACCGGTTCAACTGCGAAAGTGCCTAGCTCGATACGGGAAACATTGAGCAGGGCATTGACCAACTCTACCATCCGTTGATTGCCTTTATATATCGCTTCGACAAAATTCTTTTGTTCTTTGTTTAATTTGCCGGCATCGCCGTCTAGGAGCATTTCCGCATACCAATTGATACTAGAGAGAGGGGTGCGCAGCTGATGTGAAGCTAGAGAAACGAATTCGGTTTTAGCGCGGTCGATATTCTTTTCTTGAGTGATATCGCGGGCAACGCTGATTAGGAATTCTACTTCTTTATTCTTATTTAAGACAGGAGAAATAGTCACGTAAGAATCATATAACTCGCCGTTTTTACGATGGTTTTTAAGCTCACCGACAAAAGGCTTTTTATGGACACACAGGGCTTCATCCATCTTTTGTTTTAACTCCGGCGCTAGAGGCAGGCGCCAAAGCTCTTCGATTTTTTTGCCTAGAACTTCCTTGATCTTATAACCAGTAATTTTTTCCATGCCCTTATTCGCGTAAACGACCCTCTCATTGGCGTCGCTTATAATCATGTAATCAGAGGCGTTATCCATGGCTAACTTGAATTTTTCCAAATCATTAGCTAGGTTTAAGGATTTATTTTTTTCAGCTTCTACATCAGATAAAATATTTAAGATGGCTTTTTTAGTGTTTTCCAGCTGGGCATTTTTTTCTCCTAACTCTTTCGTCCTTTCTAAGATGCTGTTTTCGAGGTCGGAATAATAATTCTTGAGTTCTTCCGACATCTTAGCCATGATTTCACCCAGTTCCTCGAATTCATCATCTGTGTTTATACTGTTTTTGATATTTAGGTTGCCCAAGCTTATCTCATTAGCCATGTCTTTAAGCTTATTGAGGGGCCAAAGATTCTTTTTGATGATAACAATCAGGAAAATATCCGTCAAAATGACAATCAAGATGATGAGAAGAGAAAACATGCCGGCAATCTGGAAAGCTGAAATCATCAAACCCTCGCTATCGCTTTCTAAAACTAAGAATAAAGGCAAGTGGGCCAGACGGAAGATGGTTAAAGTCTCCTTTTCGTTGTCGGCCGTATCAAAAAAATTAACCATTTTCGGTTCTAATAAGGGACTTTTGATAATCTCGTAGGCCGGGTCATAGGGCAGGGCTTCGATTTCAAAATTTAAAAACTTCTTTTCTTCTTTTATCCTGGCCATCGTTGCTTGGTCTATTTTCCCTAGGCTTTGATATGTTCTTTCTGGACGGTCGGAGAAGAGGATAATCCCGTCCTTATCAGTCAGCATGATGTGGCCGTTCTTGCTGATTATCTCGTCTTGCAATATCTCATGGATAGGTTCTATCTTCATTTTCATGACCAAGACCCCAAGGAGTTCATTTTGGCTGCCAAAAACCGGGGCGGAAAAATAATACCCAGGCAGGAGGCTGGTGACGCCGATAGCGGCCTCAAATCCAGAATTACCCAGACTAGCCTGTTTGAAATATTCACGGAAAGCGTAATCGTTGCCGGTAAAAGACGGATCAGTCGAAACTAGGGCTAAACCATCTCGGTTTAACAGATAGATAGCTGTATAATTATTGTTTAGGTTGGCCGCTTCCAAGGTGTCTAATATTTCGCTTTGGTTTATGGCCTGCTTAGACTCTAGGAAACTGATTATTTTCTTATTTTTAGCCAACTTATCAGTTAGCTGGCGGTAGCTATCGGTTAAGATATCGAGATTACGGCTGTATTCATGGACTAGATCTTTCAAATAGACCTGCTTATTGACCAAGGACTGTTGATAGGAGACAAAACCGATCAAGGCAGAAACTATCAAACCGGCCGCCAGCAGTAAGACGGTTGTCGTAAAGATAATCTTATTTTGAGCTTTCCTAAATTTCATAAGACGGCAGCTAGGTTTTAATAAATCGACTTCTCAGATAAGAACCGGAGAAGTCGATTGAGCTAAATTGATATTTAAAGTTATCTGGTGGCCGTGATAGTCGCCCCTGATTCAGCTTGAGGTGCAGACACGGTGACGCGGTTGTTAGCGGTTTTTAGGATGTAATATCCGGTACCGGTAGCTGACACGCCGCCTTTAGGATCAACCGGGATAGAGGTTAAATATTTTTCGTTGGTCGTTAAGACGCCTAGGTCTATTAAACTACCGCAAGAAGAAGTGGCGGCGCAAATTTCAGTTGAAGAAGAGGTGATGGCGGCCGGAATGGTACCGCTATTATCGATCGAATATTGATAGACAGCGTTTAAAATAGTGTTGACGTCGACTCGTCTTTGAGCGTTTTTAGTTTCAGCTAATTGTTTATTAGGATTGATGGCCAGGATAACGATACCAGCTAGGATGGCAATCGCGGCTACCACCAACAAAATTTCTAAAAGAGTGAAGCCCTTGGCTTGTGTTTTTTTCATAAGTTTTAGTTGTTTTTATTTTAAAATTTATTTATTCCTAACTTCTAAATTATAGCATAGATAATAAAAGCTTGCCAAGCGATTTAATCTCCGACTTCATCCCAAGAAGTGACTAGGATTTTAGGACTGGTGGTGCTAATTACAACCCTAGCTTTTTGGACATTACTGCCCACTGTGCTACTAGCGTTAATTGTGCGATTACTGCCGCCGCTATTAGTTACGAGATAATTGCAGGTTAGAGACCCTAAATTCAAGCTGCCACTGCCAGTGAAGTTAATGTCATCGCGAATAGCTTGTAAAGCTTCTTCTGCGCAGGCATTAGCCAGGGCCCGGGCTTGACTAGCTTGTAGCTTATCCTGGCTATTTTTAGTCGCCCCAGTGCCGCTTTCCAGGAAAAAAATGATAATAGCTAAAATTACCGCCCCGGTAATAATGACGCTGATAAGAGTGATATAAGCGGGTGCTTGCCTGTTTAATTTCTTCATATTTTAGTAGCGCCGGCTAGCGCTCACATTAAATCTTTCGCTATATGAATACTCGGAACGATTATATGGATCGATTATTCCCAAAGAAAAACTGGCTGAGAGGCTACCGGTGCTGGAGGCATTGCTGAGATTATAAAAGATGAGATCGCTGGCCTTTACTCGGGAATTATTTAACTCTATATTAGAACCGCCGGCGAAGCTGACCACTAAGCTGGTGCTAGCCAGCTTGAAGACGGTTGGATTACGGGCAGGGTCGTTTGAGGCTAGGGAAAGGGTCGTGCTACTGGTTCCGGTTGCCGGAGAATTGATAGCACTGGATGCCTTGATGTTCTGGCTAAGCAGATAGGTGATCTGGTCGCCTTGCTGCTCGACTTCGTTAATAAGCTGGCCTTTGACTTTAGTCTTCAGGGTTATATTGATAAATTGCGAACTTATTAGTAAAATAACCCCCATTAAGCCGATATATAAAAGCAACTCAATTAAAGTGAAGGCGTCTTTTTCTAAATTTCCCCTTTTAGACATATTAAGGTTTTCTCTTCAAGGCTAAGATGTGTCGCGTTCCAGCATCACCACCGTTGACCGTTTGGCGATTAATGACGTTACCAGAAGCGCCAGCGGTCGGAATAGTGATGTAGGCTGAAGAGATCGAAGTATCATTACCCTGCAGATTACGATACTGGCTTAAACCAATATTAGCCCAGCCGGCAGTCTGCAAGGCCCAGGAATTGTCATCACCCGTAGTCCAAAACGCTAAGACCATGGCTCCGTCCGTATTAGTATTGATCCCGGTAATAGTCACATTCCTAGGATTTGCCGGAGCTGTGAAGGTGCCACCCGTCTGAGCTACATCCAAAACGCTAGTTGGATTGACGTTACGGAAAACATGCATAACAACTGTTAAACCTAGGGTGCCTGAACCGACCGTAATACTGGGATCAGCTGACCAGCTGCCGTTATAGACAGCATAGAAGATACGGGAAACATTGGTAGTGCCGTTAGCGACTTGGGTGAGAGCGGTCCAGCTCTGTCCGCCGGTATTGGAAACGGAGAGGGTGGCCGAAGCGCGATAGCTAGCTATTATTAAAGCCACGTCGCCAACCTGCATACCACTGGGTGGTGTCACTGATACAGTCGGACCAGCCTTAGTCCCGTTATCAGGCGGATTAGAAGCGCTACCGACTATACTTATATCGGATACGGAAACTTTGGCCCAATCATCCAGATAGGTTGCCAAGCTTAAACTACCACTCCTTTGGCTATTCTGGGCCCAGGTAACGGTCGAAGTGGCGATTTTACGGCTGGTACTAGCGCTAGCGATCGAGATTTGCCTGGTAAATTCTCCATTAGTACTGCTTGTACCGGTCAGGACCCACTGACCAGTACTGGTTGAGAGGCCATAGGTGCCAACACTTAAATTATCAAAGGAGGAGTCGCGGATATTGCGTACCGCCTCCAGTCCCTCCTCAGCATAATCTAAGGCTCTCTGGCGGCTGCCGCTTAAAGCGATCGATTCAACCCCGTAGAGATAGGCTCTCACCGCAAAAACCGCCAGCAACAGAAGTAGCGTGGCGCTTAAAATAACTTCGACCAATGCGAAGCCGGATTTAATAATATATTGTTCCTTGGGCATTTATATGGATATAACGGACTTCATTATCGGGATTTTTGAGGGTCGTAGTTGCGGCGCTTACGGGCGTGCTAGTCGCTTTTAAGAAGATTACTTCCGTGGTACTGCTGGCGACGACCTTCCCGGGAAAGACTTTAAGCTCGTCATAGTTGCTATCTCGGGCAGCATAAGAATTACCCTTGAAGATGGTGGAATTCGTGGCGTTAGCATATACTCCCCAGCTAGAATCAAGCTCCATAGTCCGCGCTAAGACTTGCGCACGACGATAATCCTGAACCAAGGTTTGCGTCGCTAGATCAAGGTTATTCCTGGTTTGGAAATGGTTATAGACGGGCGCCATAATGCCAAATAAAAAAGCCAGGAAGGAGATTACTAACAAAATTTCGAGCAAGGTAAAGCCGGATGCGTTCTTTCTAAGCATATTTTAATATTGGCTCATGCCTCCAATCAAGCTATATATCGGCAAAATAATCGCTAGAGCCACTCCAACCACTCCTAGCCAAACAATGATGAGCATTAAGGGCTCTAAGAAAATGACTAAGTTTTTCGTGGTCGTTTCCGTCTTCTCCTCGTAACGATGGCCGATTTTTTGTAAGATATCGGGTAAATTGCCGGATTGTTCACCGGCTACAATCATCTGCTGGATCGGATAGGGAAGGAGGCTGTTAAGATTGCGGAATTTCTGGAAACTGTTTTTGAACGATTCGCCTTCACCTATTTTTTCCTTTAGAAACAGACAGAGGCGGCGGTAGCGGTAAAAACCGCTGGCGGCGGCGCTAGATTCTAAGGCTTCCTCAATCGGGATGCCGGCCTCCAGTAATATGCCTAAAAGATAAGCAAAGCGTCCGACCTCTACTTCCTGGATTAGTTTTTTGAAACCCGGAGTGGCAAAGATAAGGCTTTGCCCGATAAATTTAGTCTTTTTGTTGAAAAAAACCAAATAAAAGAAGGCGGCCAGGAAAATGATTAAAGCGGGGAAGAAATAAGCACCGTTATTCTCTAAGAAAGCCCCGAAATCGATCAGATAGCGGGTAATCAGCGGAAGGGCAATATCCATCTGTTTAAAGACATTAGCCAGACGGGGCAGGATAAACCAAGAGACGCCAATTGCTACGACCAGGGCAATAATCAGGATAAAGGTGGGGTACATCATGGCGGAACGCAATTTCGAATGGAAGCTTTGGTCTTTTTGGTTTTGATCAGCCACTATCTTTAAATTATCTGCTAAGCGGCCGCTCGACTCTCCCACCCGGACGAGAGCGACTGCTGCCGGACTAAAGATCTTGGTAGTCATTAAAACGCGCCATAAGGGGGAACCGTTATCGACTTCTTCTTTGACTTGGGCTAAAACTTTTTTTAAAAAGCTTGATTTTATCTCTCCAGCTACCGCCTCTAAAGAAGAGGAGATGTTCAAGCCAGCCGCTAAGAGTAAGGTTAGGTTTTCTATCAAAATCTCTTTCTCTTTCTTAATAAAAAAACCGCGCCAAGAATTTATTTGCGAAGGCGCTTTCGATCGCGTTTTTCCTGAAAGCTTATTTTTCATAAGGGCTATTAGCGACTCGCAGAAGCTCATCGATAGTAGTTAATCCGTTTTTTACTTTATCTAAACCATCTTCAAACATGGAACGGCTGCCATTTTTTCTAGCTAAACTTTGGATTTCTTGGGTTGAAGGGTGTTTCAGTATCAGTTCGCGTAAATTCTGCTCTAAAGCGATGAATTCGAATAAACCGATCCGGCCTCGGTATCCGGTTTGGGAACAAGTCGGACAACCCCGGCCTTGATAGAGGGTAATCTTGGTTTTCGGGAAAAAACGGGCCAGTCCAGGATATTTTTTTTCTAATTCGGATTTAGTTAAAGTGGTGGAATAACGGCAAGATTCACAAATCCTCCGCGCTAGCCTTTGGGCGATAATCAGTTCTAAGGTAGAAGATAAGAGGAAGGGCTCTATTCCCATATCGATCAAGCGGGGAATGGCTGTAGCGGCATTATTAGCATGGAAAGTCGAGAGTAATAAATGGCCGGTCAAGGCGGCGTTAACCGCGATTTCAGCGGTTTCCTGATCCCTAATTTCTCCGACCAAAATAATATCCGGATCTTGGCGGACGATTGATTTGAGGCCAGTAGCGAAACTTAGATTTGTCTGCTGATTAATTTGGATCTGGTTAATCCCGGTAATTTTCATCTCTACCGGATCTTCGATTGTCGTAATGTTAACTTCCGGTTTATTTAAAGTCTTTAAAACCGCATATAGGGTCGTGCTCTTGCCAGACCCGGTCGGCCCGGTAACTAGGATCATACCGAAAGGCTTTTTAGCGGCGCTCTCCAATTGAGCCTGCTCCTCGCCGCTTAAACCTAGATCGCTTAAAGCGAAACCGCGCATGTATTCGGCCAAGAGACGTAAAACCATCTTTTCGCCATCAAGGGTTGGGATAATCGACAGACGAGCGTCAATATATTTACCGTTATTAGTAAAATGAATGGATCCGTCTTGGGCGGCAAAATGTTCGTCGATGCGTAAGTGAGCTTGGACTTTGAGTCGGTTAACGATATTTTCGTAATACTCTTTAGGGAGGCGACCGGCATCCTGTAAAACACCATCGACACGGAACCTAACTAATATTTCCTTTTCTTGGGGCTCGAAATGGATATCCGAAGCCTTGAAAACGCTGGCATCTTGGATGATTTCTGTGATTATTTCCGGGGCAACCTTCTTCTGGCCGGCGATGATCTGGCTGAAACGAGTTTCTAAAGTCTTACGATATGATTCCTCTAGGACAGCATCGATATCGCGTGTCAAAGAATAGGCTAAACTGAGACTCTTTTTAGGAAAGAGGGCTTTTAATTTCGAGATTATCTTGGCATTCTCCGGTAAATCAGTGGTCAGGATCACTCGCTTGTCATCTTCGCTGAATAGGATTAAGCGGAATTTTTTCGCCACTTCTTCCGGGATCTTCTTGACCTGGCTGACGCTGGGCTTCTGAGAATTAAGGTCAGCGTAGTTTAATTTAAAAAATTCCGCCAAAGCTTGGCCGATTAAGTCGGCATTTAAAAAATCCCCCTCAATCAAATAATCAAAAAGGGGTAGATGTTGCTTCTGGCTATCCTCAAGAGCTTTAGCTAAAATTTGGCCGTCAATATAATTTTCTGAGGCCAAAATACGGGCAAGTTGCTCGTCTTTTATATTCATAGTGACAGGCTAGGGATTTAAAATTTTCTGAATATGGGAAACCAGATTCACTAGCGGAGTATCTGATTTGACGAAATAGGCGCTAGCGCCCAAACTTTGAGCTTTTTCCATGTCGCCGCTCTGGCTAAGATTAGACAAAACTATGACAGCTGGCTGTTTCTTTTTAGTCTTAAGTTCCTCTAAAAAGGCGAAACCGTCTTTTTTGGGCATCATTAGGTCAAGCAAGACCAAGTCAAACAGATCTTTAGTGACCATATCAATAGCATCCTCTCCATTACTAACAACACTCACCTTGTACCCGCAGTGTTCTAATTTAAGCTGAAGAGCCTTGGCAATCGGCCGATCATCTTCAGCAATCAGGATTTTTTTAGATTTCTTTTCTGTCATATGCAACTAAGCTCCATTTAATCTAATAGTATCATAATCTGGAAAAGCTGACAATTTATTTTTTCTACTTTTGACTTAATTGTTCAAAAATATTAAAATGATAAAGTAAGACTAAAAAATTAAGATAATTACTTATGCCTTATATCAAATGGGAAGACTCATTTTCGGTCGGCGTCCATGAAATAGATGAACAGCACCAGAAGATTATCGAGATCATTAACCGCTTGAGCCAAATGTATGAAAAGAAAGAAGTTCAGGATTTCGTGTTAGAGGATATTATCAAGGAATTATCAGATTATGCCGACTACCACTTCGCGACCGAAGAAAAGTACTTCAAAAAATTCGCCTACGAAAAAACCGAAGGGCATATCGCTATGCATAATAATTATCGGGATAAGATCGGCGAACTTAGGGTGAAATATCTAGCGGATAAGAAAGAGGATGTCTTTTTCGAACTGACCAACTATCTGCACGACTGGTGGCTTTGGCACATCAACAACGCGGACAAGGAATATACGGAGTGCTTCCAAAATAACGGCTTAAATTAAAATTGAAAAATATGCAAGATTTAAATTCATTCATCATCGACTTCGTCTGGGTCTTCGTTTTACTCATGATCTGGCAGCTAGTCTGGAAAGGCTTAGCTCTCTGGAAGGCGGGGAAACGCCAGGATAAAGTCTGGTTTGTTATCCTATTTTTACTCAATACTCTCGGAATCCTGGATATCATCTACCTCTTCGCCGTGAAAACCAAGCAGACTCCTACTAACAATAATAATTAAAATAAGCTTATGAAGAAAAAAGGCTTCACTTTGATTGAGCTTTTGGTAGTAATCGCTATCATCGCTTTACTAGCTACCATCGCGGTTATCGCCTTGGGCCAATCCCGTATCAGGGCTCGCGATGCGAGACGCCTGTCTGATATCAAGCAGATCCAGACCGCCCTCGGCTTATATGTCCATGACGCCGGCTCTTATCCGAGCGATCTAGCGTCCGGAACGATTGCTTATAGCGGCACTACCTATATGTCCATACTACCGACCCCACCGACTCCGGATGACGGCTGTACTGGATCGACCCAATACACCTACGCCGTCCAAGCGGTCGGAGGCAATGCTGCTGGTTCCTATACTTTACGCTATTGTCTTGGAGCCGCCTCAGGCGATATCAGCTCCGGCCTGCATACGGCCACTCCGGGCGGAATTGAATAAAATAAGAGGAAAATTTGATAAAACCGCCAGAACAGGCGGTTTTATGGTAAAATAAAAAGAGCTCCTAGGGCGTAATAATAAAAGCATAATAAAAACAATGGTTAATAATCTAGAGCTTTGGGATAAAAAAAGCGATCAAGAGCTGGTAGCCATGACCCTTAAGGATAAGGAGGCTTTTGTCTATTTGCTTAAGCGCTATGAAGATAAATTGAGACGCTACATCCGTCGCATCTCTAATTTCAGCCCGGAAGAAACCGAGGATGTCTTGCAGGAGGTTTTTTTGAAAGTCTATAAAAACCTAAACGGCTTCGATGCCGATCTTAAGTTTTCTTCTTGGATATACCGCATTACCCACAACCAAGTTATCAGCAGTCACCGCCAACATCTTAGCCGGCCGCAAAGCGTAGAAATCGATGAACAGATAGTAAACAAGATAAAATCGGAGTTCGACTTGCAAGAGCTGGTTATAAACAGTGAGCAGCAAAATCTGACCGCTGGAATCTTAGAAAAGATGAAAGATAAGTACCGAGAGATCTTGGTTCTGCGTTTCTTCGAGGATAAGAGCTATAACGAAATCTCCGATATTTTGAAAAGACCTGGAGGCACTGTAGCCACCATGCTCAGGGAAGCGAAGAAGGAATTTAAAAAGCTCTGGCTAGAAAATAATAATAAGTAATCATATGTTAGATTTAAGCGATAAGATAATCGCTAAAATAGAAGAACAGAAAATCAAGCCGCGCCCCAAGTGGCAATTCATGGTGAAGAAATATGCCGTCCTTACTCTGGCTATCGCTTCTTTACTCCTAGGCGGCCTGTCTTTCTCCGTGATTTTTCATTTATTAAACAACCAGGATTGGACCTGGCAGTCGATTGATCGCAGCCATTTTTTTCTCTTGATTCTCAACTCTCTCCCTTTAGCCTGGCTAGCCTTTTTCGTTCTATTCATCGTGGTGCTTTGCTATAATTTCCGCCAATTAAAACACGGTTATCGATATCCAGTGAAAACAATCGCCTTAAGCGCTCTGGTAACCATGATATTTTTCGGCACCCTCGCGGCCATCCTAGGAATCAACCGTCAGGTCCATAATCTTTTAAACCGGGTTCCTGTTTACCAAAATACCTTTGATTCCAGACTACAGGCTTGGGATCGGCCGCAAGCTGGTTTCTTAACGGGCCGGATCAAAGAATTCAATCAATCTGGCTTTACCTTAGAAAATCCCCATTTGAAAAACTGGCAGGTCATAGTGAGCCCTAAAACCATTATTGACCCGGAATTGGAGGGCGAAATCAATGAAAGGGTCCGGGTCTTCGGTTTTGTCAGCTTACCAGGCAGCTTCATCGCTCAAGAGATAAAACCCTGGGAAAGAATGCGACCGCGAGAGGGCTTAATGCCGCCACCGATGATGAGATAAAATAAAAGAGGCGTATTTGCCTCTTTTTTCTTGATTTTCAAAGGATAAAGCTTTAAAATGCTGAAGAAGATATGACCAGGAAAAAATGGCAACTATACCTCAATTTCTGTCTGATCGCCTTCCTGGCTTTGGGCGTATTTTCCTTATCCCTGAAAGTTTTAGCGGATAACAGCTGGGAAAGGTTCGATTTCTCTAACTGGCATCAAGCGAGGAAAGACTATCAAGACGAAGGCCAGACACAAGTTGAGGAAAAACAAACTTTACAAATTGAATCTGGTTATAAATTACCGATTTTGATGTATCATTACATCAGCCTAGCGCCTAAGGATTCAGCTCTGCCCGGGTTATATCTGGACCCTGAAATATTTGATAAGCAATTGAAGGTAATTAATTCTGAGGCTTATCAGAGCTTATTCATGTCAGAGGTGCCAGGAATTATAAATTCTCAAAAAAAGAATAGAAAATATATCGCTTTAACCTTCGATGATGCTTATGAGGATTTCTATGCCCAGGCCTGGCCAAGGCTTAAAGCTGCCAAGATTAAAAGCACCCTGTATGTGATTATCAACAAGCTCGATCAACCCGGCTATATCAGCCGAGATCAACTGAAGGAGCTAGCAGGGAGCCAAATGGTAGAAATCGCTTCCCACACCTTTAATCATCCTAATTTGCAAAATTTAAACGAGCAGAAAGCTGGATATGAAATCAAAGCTAGTCGCCAAGTCCTAAGTGCCTTAAGCGGCCAGGATTTAAACAGTTTCGCTTATCCCTTCGGCTTGTATCGCGCCGAAACTTTAAAGATAGTTAAGCAAGCCGGTTATTCTAACGCCGTTTCCACCGCGGCCGGATCACGACAAAATCAAAATGATATTTTTTCTCTCAAACGCCTACGGCCCAACAGCCGCCAGGGAGAGGATTTTCGCAAATGGTTAGACTCCTGGCAGTAACAAAAAAGGGCTATCCTAAGATAGCCGATTTTCTTTATTTTTTGAATCCTAGCTTGGAATTATAAGCAGGGTTATGATGCTTTAAACTGGACTAAAGTCATCGTTTTCCAGAAGATCAAAACCTTGAGTGATCCTCAGGCCTTGGTTGGGCAAATGGTTGATAAAAATATCAACCGGAATTTCTAGATCATCATCAAATAAGATGTCTGAGCCCTCGTCTTCGACCAAGAACGAATTTTGTTTCAAATAATCATCCATTTACTAAGGATTATTTTTGTCAGTCGCAGTCTTTATGAAAGAACTACCACTTAAGGCAAGAAGCTTACAAACGCTTCGAGCCTAAAACCATGATAGCAAGAAAATGATAAAAAGTCAATTTAAAAACCCCTCTTTTCGAGGGGTTTTTATATTTTTATCCCGGAATCTAGGTCCGCGGGATGCGCATTTTATAGAAAGAACGATAGACAAAATAAAGGGCCAAGAGGAAAAAAGCCAGGCCGATATAAGGAGCAGTTGACCGGAAAGCGGCCGATATAGCTATTTCCATAGCTAGCAAACCAAAAAGGGTCGTGAATTTAATGATCGGATTCATGGCAACCGAAGAGGTGTCCTTAAAAGGGTCGCCGACCGTATCCCCGATAATCGTGGCATCATGCAACTGGCTGCCTTTTTCTTTTAAATCAACCTCAACCACTTTTTTGCTGTTATCCCAGCAGCCGCCGGAATTAGCCATAAAAACAGACTGAATTAAACCAAAAACGGCCACAGATATCAAATAGGAGACGAAGAAGGCAGCAGCTTCGACGGAAAAGGCCGAAATAAAAGGTATAGCCAAAGTAAAAGAGAAGAGGGCTAAGAAGATATTCCACATGCCTTTTTGGGCGTATTGGGTACAAATCTTCACCACTTCTTTGGAGTTTTCCGTTGAGGCTTTCAAATCTGCTTCCGGATCCAGATTGATATGTTTCTTGATGTAGGCTACAGCTTTATAGGCGCCAACTGAAACCGCCTGGATAGAAGCGCCGCTGAACCAGAAGATAACCATCCCGCCCATCAGGAAGCCGAAGATAGTCCAAGGATTCAAGATGTGCAGAATAGACTCCGGCTCAACCCCTAAAACATTCTTGATTACGAGGATGATAGAAAAAATCATGGTCGTAGCCCCTACGACAGCCGTACCGATCAATACCGGCTTAGCCGTTGCCTTAAAGGTGTTGCCAGCGCCATCGTTTGATTCCAGAAGATACTTAGCCTGCTCAAAATTGGGATCAAAACCAAAATTTTCCCTAATATCTTTGGTGCTAAAGTCTATATCCTCTTCGATGAGCGATAGCTCGTAAACTGATTGAGCATTGTCAGTTACCGGTCCATAGCTGTCAACCGCGATTGTCACTGGCCCCATGCCTAAGAAACCAAAAGCTACTAAACCGAAACCGCAGACAACGGGATAGATCATGAATTGACCCAAACCAATGACGGCCAGGATAAAAGCGATGAACATAAGTAATAAAAAGACTAAACCTTGCCAGAAAGAACTGAAAAATCCGGCTACTAGTCCGCTTAGGACGGTTAAAGAAGCGCCGCCTTCGCGCGAGGCCGCGACTGTTTCTTGGACATGAGCTGATTTCGGACTAGTGAATTTCTTGGTAAATTCCGGAATCAAGGCGGCGCCCAAAGTCCCACAGCTAATGATGGCTGAGAGGATAAGCCAGAGGTCGGCTGATTGGGCGCTTAGCTCGGTGCCAGGGCCGATCAACAGATAACTAGCCAGGAAGGTCACGATAATTGATAGGAAAGACGTTACCCAAACTAATGAAGTCAGGGGCTTTTCAAAATCAGGATTAAATTCCCGCAAATAAAAGCGGCTAGTTAGTAGATTGTTGAGCCAATAGGCTAGCAGCGAGGTAACGATCATCAGAATCCTCATTACGAATATCCAGACCAGGAGGCTGTTCTGCAAAGCTGTTTGTTCTGTAGCCGAGAAGCCCAAGCTGGGCAAACCAACGGCCAAAACGATAAAGGAAATAAGGGCAACTCCGGTAACACCATAGGTTTCGAAGCCATCAGCTGTCGGTCCAACACTATCACCGGCATTATCGCCAGTACAATCAGCGATTACTCCTGGATTACGAGGATCGTCTTCTTTGATCTTGAAGACGATTTTCATGAGATCGCTACCAATATCGGCAATTTTAGTAAAGATGCCACCAGCTATCCTTAAAGCGCTTGCCCCTAAAGATTCGCCGATAGCGAAACCTAAAAAACAGGCACCGGCTAAATGTCGAGGGATGAAAAGCAGGATAAAGAGCATCAGGATTAATTCTACGCAGATCAGCATCACCCCGATACTCATACCGGAACGCAAAGGAATGGACATCACCTGCCGAGGACGGCCACGTAAAGCGATAAAGGCCATCCGACTGTTAGCTAAAGTGTTCATCCTGATACCGAACCAGGCAACCCCATAAGAGCCAGCGATTCCGATAACCACCCAGGAAAGTATCAATATAACATCGATAACGGAACTGCCCTCGAGATAACCGAAATAAAAAGATACGCAAACCGCGATAAAAAGCAATAAAGCTAGGAGAAATTTGCCCTGTTGAATAAGATAGGTCTTACAGGTTTGGAAGATGGTGGCGGAAACTTGGCTCATTTTTTCATGCACCGGAGCCGCTTTTACCTTAGAATACTGGAATAAGCTGAATAAAATTCCAGCCAGGCAGATGAGAGAAAGCCAAAGTAGTAAATCATGTTGCCCCGAACTAAGTTCAGGAATCTTGAGATCAGCTTCGCTAGCCCAAATGAATAAAGGACTAAGAAGCGCCAGGAAGAACAAACAAATCTTTTTCATGGTTAAGGGTTTTGGTTAAACATTAGATCCTGATATGGATTGTTTTATGTATTGTTAAAGAAACCTGACTCGTTATGGTTCAGGATTATAAATTTTAAGTAAAAATAGGTAAATTGTCAAATAGACAAAAAGCTTTCTCTCCAGTCATTTTTTTGCTATGATTTAAGAGTAAAAATAATTATCTTTCCGGAATTTAATTTTTTAAAAAATAAATTCCGAATTTTAAAATCTATGATGCAAGATAGCGCTTACAAAGCGAATCTGGATCGCTTCCTGGACCAGCTTATCAATGAAAAAGGCCTAAGCGATAAGGACCCGGAAGTGGCCAAACAAATCAAGGATGATCTCTGGGATTTATTAGACCGAAAATTAGACGCTGTAATCTTGACTAACTTGCCTGAAGACAAGCTATCCGATTTTGAAGCTTTAATCGATGCTGGCGACCCGGAAGCGGTCAGGAGCTTTATCAGCCAAAATGTACCCGATCTTGATGAAGTAATCGCCCGCGGATTAATGGAATTCCGCCAAGCCTACGCTTAATCTCATCAATATGCCAAAAATCGCTACTAAAAAAACCGAGACGAAACAAGCGGTCTCGGCTAGCCAAAAGATAGATAAAATCTATCAGGATTTCCTTTTGAAGGTGGCTAAAATCGAAAAAGAAAGAGATTTGAAAATAAGCAAAATAATTAAAAAGGCCGAGACGGAAAAGATCAAAAAGATCTCGGCTTCTTTTAAAAGATAGGAGGACTAATATCAATAAATATGGACAAAGATAAACAAATGCCTGAGGACTTAAATTTAAAGAAAATAGAAAATGAAGAAGGAGCCTCAGAACTTCATATTTACGACCCGGAAGCGCAACCGCAGGAAAAAATTGACGCCGTTGACCAAACATCCCTAGCCGAAGCGCCCATCCCTGAAGACCTCAAAGACAACCCGGAAATAATCAAGGCTGACAAGGAGGCCGAGGAAAAACTGGCTCAACTTAAAGAAGAAACTAGAGCAAAATTAACCAAATTGATTGCGATTGTCGGCGTAGACAGCAAAGCCAGGGATACCGCTATGGACAGAAGCAGCTACGAGATGACTGAAGAAGCCAGAAAACTGAAATGGGTCAGCGGTTTTTTCAAAAAACTATGGAAACACGGCTTGGCTCGCGACGCCTATCATTTCGACAAGCAGCGCCTGGCTCATAAAAAGATAATGGAGGAAAATAATATCTTCGCTAATGAAACCGAGGATGATGGCCGGGAAATAAGCCAGGAGATAAAAGCTCAGAAACACCAGGAATTCGCCCGGGCGACCACGGAAAGATTTTTATCCGAAAATAACGACTTGGTTGAAGAGGCGATCGGAGAAAGGAAGGTGGAAGCTAATAATTTAGACATAAAGGACGAGATTAAAAATCTGATCGTTGACTTCGCCAGGGGCGGGATTGACGAAGCCGCTTTTTTGGAAGAGAAAAATCGCATCATCAGCCAAGTGAGAAATACTAATGAAGCAATCTTGGGTAAGCTACAGGTAGATAATATCTTAGAGGTGGCTAAAGAAGTCAAAGATCTAGCCGAGCACCAAGCTGGTCTGGAAGGAATAGAGTTCGATATCAATCTGACTTTAGGTAAAGCTGAGGGCGGAATTAAAAAGCAAGGTAATTACAGTAAATTAGAAAGCATTGTTAAAAAGATTAGTAGCCATCCTTTAGGGGCCGCTGTCTTGAACGAAACCAGCATCGCCGCTTCCGTCATCGCCGCGTCAGCCCTGGCTATCAATACAGGCAGCAAAATGGCCGCCTCCTGGGGAGGGCGCTTGCTCACCTTCGGCTTAGGAATCGGCATAGCCAGTGGCTTCGCCTATAAGAAAGAAGCCATGCGCACCGAGCATGACCGGGAAAGCCACGAAAGGGAGCTGGCCAGCAAGGGCGGGCAATTGAAAGACCTAATGGAAGCCGCGCCGGAAGCACCGACCAAGCCAGAGAGCTTCTCTAGCGAAGCGGAGCTTAAAGAATTCAAGGCAAAGGAAAAGGCCTATAAAAAGGACAAAAGGCGCTGGGAAAGGGATTACGGCCGGCGCCTAGAATTAGAAAAAGCCCGCTATGAAAGCGTGAAGGCAGAAGATTTGATAAAAAAACTCCAAGCTAACTATAATGACAACGGACAGCTCAAAGACTTGGATCGCTCCGGTTTCGAACAAGCCCTAGGCGGTCTTAGCGACGCGATCGCCCGTAATAACCTAGCTAATGAAAGAAGAATAGATCTCATTAGCTATTCAGCCATCTCCCAAGTAGAAAGTGAAAGAACTGAACTTTTGAAAACTATCAGTCGCCTCAAGGTTGACTTGAAAAGATTCCTGGAAACTAAAGAGGGCGAGAATCTGGAGCCGGATGATACCGAGGAAATCGCCGACCTTAGATTTGAGATCAGCCAATTAGAAAAGACTTTGGAAACAACCCGCGACCAAGAGGTTTTTCGTAATCTAGAAGAACAGATACAACAGAAGAAACTCGAGTTAGAGAGGCTGATCGCTATCAACAGGGCTAACACCAAGCTGCCACAAGCTACTGAACTAAAAGACCTGATAGACCTCGGGGCATCTGCTCAAGCTCAGGAACTGCAGAAGGATATCACTGAAAAAGATAAGTTATTCAGGAAGATAAAAAGCGCTCGGGCTTGGAAAGCGGCTAAATGGACGGCGATTATCGGCACGACTCTCGGCCTAGCCGCCCAAGAAATCGGGGCCGCTTTAAGTGACAAGATGCAGGGAATTTTCGAACACATAAAAGCCCCGGGTATTAATAACCAATTCACCGCCTTAGAAGCCCTAAGACGTTTTATGGAGGGCAACTTCGAGGCCGCCAACCTTCCGATGCATGAAGTCCCTCTAGGGCATAATATATTACAACTGCCTGAAGGGGTTGATTTAGCCCCGGGAAAAAACGGTCTCTTTGATTTAATCAGCCATGGCCAGAAAATAGCTGAGGGTTTAAGCCTGGAAAGCGACGGCACTCTGACCGACAGTGCCAAATCGATATTAGAACAAGCCGGAATCGCCACCAATGAAACAGCGGAAAATATTATCAGGGAAGGAACCACCACGGCTGATGCTCATGGCCTTTTGGATAATTTCCAAAAGAATGGCGCCAATGTGGAAGGAATAAAACGCCTGCTATGGTTTGATAATAACACTCCCGCCCCTAAATTCGACTTCAATGAACTGAAAGAATTTCTCCATTTAAATGGCAATGGCGATTACGCCTTTGATATTAAGAGTATGGCTCCAGAAGGGTCTTTCCATGGAGCGGATGCCGCCAATGCTCAGGCCTTAATGGCAGAAGGCAAGATGAATATCCTACTTTCTTTGAGCCGAGAAACGCAAAATGAAATAATCAAGATCCCGGTAGGGCCGGACGGCCTAGCAATTATTGACAAGGGAAGCGAAATCGGACAGAAACTTTTTGCTATCGTCAACGGCGAGCCAACTTCGCTAGCCAAATATGCCGAAGTCGCCTATGAAGCCGGCGTTAGTCCGGATGGCAAATCCTTACAGAAAATCTTGGCCACGGTAGTGGGTCAAGGCGTGGAAGGCGGAGAGATAAAGACCGAAGTAGTCGATACGATATATAAGACCAGCTTGAATGGTTCTAACACCTGGGCCATGTCTTATTTCATCCCAGTCAACATCAGAAGACCTTTAGAAAAACTGCGCAATCTCTTTACTAAAAAGAATAAAGAAGAACAGCCTAATCGAAACGAATTGGGTCCAGAACCGGAAATACAAAGAGAAAATATCGACGGACTCGACCAGGAAATCCCGGTTGCGGCCACCTTAAGCCCGGAACAAGAGGAAGAAAGACTGCAGCAACTAGAAAGGACTTTGGAAACCACTAGGGATCCAAAGGTATTCAGGAGCATTGAAGACCAGATAATCGCCGGCAGAGCGGCTCAGAAAGCAGAGAAGGCTGAATCCTTAGAACCATCCACTCCGGAAAAAAGGGAAAATGCCAACGATAATAAAGACAAGATTAAACAAATCCAAGAAGATTACCAAAAATACTATAACGAATTAAAAGAAAGGGAAGAGGAAATAAAACGAGTCATTTGGGATAAAGAAAAAGTTGCCAGCTTCGAAAAAGCTAAAGCCCACATCGAGGGTAAAATGAAAGAACTTTTAGCTAGGGAGGCCAATATCATAGATGCCGAACAACTTAAAAACCTAAACGACGAAGAAGCTAAATGGCAGCAAGAACTAGAACAGGAAAGCGAACTAGCTGTTCGTAGCGGTCTGGATAAAGGAGAAAAATTCCAGAGAAATAGGGATAAGATACTAAAAAAAATAGACGATCTAAAAATCCAACAAGACCCAATAAAAAGCCGCATGATTGACAGGACAGAAAGCGAAGATAGCTTCTTTGAGACCCTGGATTTAATGGGACCAATACAGAATGGTTCAAACACCAATTATGATACAAATTATTTCCGCAACTTGCTTAACAATCCCGACACTATAAATTTGAACCAGATTCCTAATAAATATAACCTTCCTAATAAATTTAAAAAATTAAGGATGAAGAAGGGGCCAAGCTGGAAAATATTATCATAAAATAGCGACTCAGACTGATAAAAAAGAGCCTAAAATAAGGCTCTTTTTTATATTGACAAAAACTATGAAATGTTATAAATTATAAAGCTAAACTTAGTTCATTCAAAATAAACCCATAAAAAACCAAAATCTGTAAACATGAAAAAACACCTGATTTTCCTACTGCTTATCCTGGCTGGTAACAGCTACGGACAGAAAATGAGCGTCCATTGGTACCTACCGACCCTCGACGCTATCCAGGCGATGAATATCGCCAAATATGACCTCATAGTCCTCGACTATGAAAATAAGTTCAACAACAGCGAGAGCATTGACCTGATTATTGAAAGAAACTCGAATGCCAAAATCCTCTATTACTGGAACTATGTCGAATGGTTCCGTCCGATGTTTCCCGATAAGCCCTGGTCGATTAAGATGCTAGCCGAACTGGAAAAACGCCCCGGATACTGGCTGAAGCAAACTGATAAAAAACCATTGGTCTTTTGGTCGGGCATGGAAATGATGAATATCACGGATTACTGCCCAAAAATCAAGGGTGAAAATTACCGGGAATTTATCACTAAACATTTGCTAAAAGATATTATATCGGATCCGCGCTGCCAAGGGATTTTCTTGGACAATATCTGGGCCACTCTGGATTGGCTGGGCAAATACGGGAAAAACGAGAGCATTGATGCTAATGGGGATGGAAAAATGGATAGCCCGGCTGAACTTAACGCTTCCTATCTAAGGGAAGCCAGGCAGTTCATCGCGGAAATCCGTAAAGCCAAGGGTAAAAATTTCATTATCATTACCAATCCCATCAACGCCACCCTGCTGGACTTAGTGGATGGCAAAAATATGGAAAATTTCCCTGACTTATACTTAGGTAGCACTAAAAACGGCGGCTGGGATATCAATATGACCTATGCCGATAACGGCAAGCGCTACAACATCTTCAACGCCCGGGCTGATAACCTATTCTTCACCATTTGCAGCGCCATGCTGCTTGATGACGTATACGTCTCCTTCCAACAGAATACTTTTTGGAAGGATGAGTACCAACTTAATCTCGGGAAGGCCCTGGGCAAGAAAGAATCGGAAGCAGGTAGCCAGACCATCCAGAAAAGAGAGTATGAAAATGGCACCGTTATCGTCAACGCTACCCTGGGTAAAGCCAAGATAAAATACCGTAACGGTACTGTTAGAAGCTCTTTCCAATTAGAGACTGACTCTGCGTCTATCAAGTAAGGTTCTAATTCTTTCACAAAACAAAAAGCCGTCCCAATGAGGATGGCTTTTTCTGTATCAAAATATGTTATGCTGCTTGATCCGCCTTTTTGGCCTGAACCGCGATTAATCCCCCTAAAAGGGCCCACCAACTCCACTGCAAGGCAGAATCATTCAAGATGTTGTCCCCAAAGCTTAAAGCATATAAGGCCAAACCGAGGGCGAGGACGAAAAGATTGATCATTTTGAGCCTCGGAGCTGAGGTTCTAAAGTAATTATCTTTCAGTTGCCACAGCAAGCTAATGATTAACAAAAGATAGAGGGATAGGCCGATTAAACCGCTATCGATGGCTACGCGCAAAAAATCATTATGCGGTTCATTAGACCCTAAGCGCCAATCACGGTTTTGGGCGATAACCGTCGAAGCCAAACCGCTGCCATAGCCCAGTAAGGGCTCACGTTTTATATAAGAAAGTTCATCGCGCCACAAGCTTATCCGCCAAGAGATCGAACCATAGGGATCAGATTGAAAGATGCTATTAAAACGACCGGAGATGGTATTAGAGGAAAGATATAACAAAAAGATAAAGGCTAAAGCAACAAATAAAAATTTGCGGAACTTCAAGGCACCGACAATAAAAACGATTGCCAGGAGAACTAAATAGGCTCCCCGGGTATAGGTGAAAAATAAGGTAATAGTAAAAATTAAGGCTAACAGCCAATACCAATACATCTCCACCCGATCTTTCTTCAAATTCAAACCGATAAACACCGCTAAAGTAATAATAAGAGTCAGAAAGAAGGCCAACATATTAGGATGGGCGAAGGTACCAAAGAGCCGATTCTGATTGCCTTCGATCAAACCGCTATAGCTAGCTAGTTGCCATAGAGCCACCGCCACCGGAATAAAAGCCGAAAAGATAATTACTTTTATCAAATCAGTCAGGTCTTGATTATTCCTGATCAAGCCTAGGCCGAGTATAAAAGCGGCCAGGAAGCTAGCTAAGCGAGCTAGTTCAACCAGACTGGAACTAGGCGCGAATGACCACAACAGGGAAGCTAAAGACCAAAATATAAAAGCTGACCAAAAAAACAAAACTTTCTTACCCCCTAATTTAGAGAAAGAAAAATGACCACCGAGGTAAAGATAAAGGGCAAAAATAATAAAAATCAAGCTATAAAGAGAAGCTAGATTCAGACTCCAAGAAGAAAAATTGATTAGCTTATAAGAAGTGGAAAAATCTAAGATGGGACGCAAAAATATAAAAAGGAAAAAACCGGCACGCGGCGCAAAAAAGCTAAGCGCCAAAATATACAAAGCTAAAGAAAAAAGTAGTTTAAGCAAGACTGGCCAAGCTGCAAACAGCCATAATAAGGCTAAAAATATAGTAATTATTGAGAGACTGAGCAGGGCAGGAGCAGTCTTTAGTTTGTCGAGCATATTATGCTATAATTAATTTACCTTAATTTTACCCTAATTTTTTGCCAAAAGTCAAAATTTATGAGGATTATCCAGGTTAATAAATTCTACTATCTCCGCGGCGGGGCTGAAAAATACCTGCTCCAAGCGGAGAAAGAACTAAAAAGCCAAGGGCACGAAGTGGCAGTATTTGCCATGAAACACCCCAAAAATATAAGCAGTCCATACGAAAAATACTTTGTTTCACGAGTTTCTTTTTCCGAAGGCGGATTCATTAACAAAGTCAAAGCGGCCAGAAGGCTGTTTTGGAGCCGGGAAGCAAAAAAAAAATTTACCCATTTAGTTAAAGATTTTAAACCGGATATTATCCATCTGCATAATATCTACCACCATCTTTCCCCCTCAATCCTTAAAGCCAGCCAAAAATATAATATACCGGTAGTCATGCATCTCCATGACTATAAGCTGATTTGTCCTAATTACCAGCTGTTCACGCAAAATAAGTATTGTGAGCGTTGCCGGGGCGGACATTATTATAATTGCTACCGTTACCGTTGCCTCAAAAATTCTGCCTTAAAAAGCGCCCTGGCCAGCCTAGCCATGTTCTATCATCATTCTTATCTTAAAATATACGAAAAGAATGTTAATCTCCTCATTGCCCCTAGTCGCTTCATTAAAGAAACTTTTACCAGATTCTCTTGGCCCGAAGATAAGATAGAGCTTCTATATAATTTTAGCGAAGAGAAATATCTGCAAAGCCCCGTTATCCCAGAGAAGGATTATATATTATACCTAGGCCGGCTCAGCTCGGAAAAGGGAATAGATATCCTCATTAGAGCTCTAAGTAAAACTCAGTTAAAACTAAAGATCGCTGGCCTGGGACCAGAAGAAGATAACTTGAAAAAATTGAGCCGAGAATTAGGATTAGAGGACAGGATTGAGTTCCTTGGTTTTAAAGATGGAGTAGAAAAAGATACTCTTATTGCCGAGGCTAAAGCTATCGTCATTCCTTCGATCTGGCCGGAAAACATGCCTTTCAGCCTCTTGGAAGCGATGGCTAAAGCCAAGGTCGTCTTAGTTTCTTTAGTCGGAGGATTAGGGGAACTAATAGAGGACGGGATAAACGGCTTCACTTTCGCTCCCGGATCAAGCCAAGCCATTTCAGACTGCCTAGGCAAACTAGAAACTGCCGATTGCCAAAGCATCGGATTGAAAGCTAGGGATAGGGTTAAAGATTTGGAGGCGCGGGACCATTTCCAATCCTTGGAAAAAATATACAGAAGCTTGATAAAGAAATAACAAAAAACAGCCCTTTAAGGGCTGTTTTCTTATACTAGAAACTAAATATTAGGGAATGATCTTGAAATTAATGCTATAGCTTAAACCGGAATTCTGGCCTTCAGCCTTAATATCTACCCAACCGCTCTTATTGCTCGGAACTGTCAGAGTTTGGACGAAACGTCCTTTCCAATCAGCCTGAGCTAAAGTCTTGGTGCCAGCAAAATCAACCATGACCGGTTCCTGGGGGAAATAACCGCCACCAAACAAGACTACGCTGGAACCGTTAGCGGCGATATTACGATCTAAGGTTAAAAATAGATTTTCCTGAGCGCTGCTGGTTTCCTCTTCCTGAGCCGGCGCGAAACCTAATTTTTTAAGATCCTGGTCTAAAACTAAGATGCTAGAATTATTGAAGACAACAACACGATCACCCTGGTCAGAATTTAGGACCTTGAGACCCATCGCCCAACCCTCAGGCTTAGCAATCGTAGTGGTGTAGGCATATTTTGCCAAACCCATATCGTCTTTTTTAAGCTTCACGACTCCGAAACCATTAGAGAAATAGATGAAGTCATTGCCCAGGGTGCTATCAACGTCGTAGCCGGTATTATTTAAATGCTTGAACGAAGCTAAGAGGCGACCGTTAAAATCGAATTTCTTCGTGTAGACATCGTCGCTGACAAAAATCTCATTGCGGATCAGATCATAATAGACTTTATGGTTAGTATCCAAGTTACTATAATCCAAAGAGAACTCCTTGGTAATATTCCTGGTCCAACGGTCAAAAATCTGGAGATTGGAACCATCGATACCGAAAATAAACTGTTCGCTACTATTAGAGCGGACACTGTAACGGTTAGAGGGCTTGAAGCTATATGAATCTAAAGTATTCAAATCCGTATCCCAAATCTTCATACCTTTATTGCCGACGGTCGCGATCCGATTACCGAATTTATCAATTCGATAATACCAATCCCAATAAGTATTCTTAACCTTCTTTTCCAGCTTGGCACTAGCTAAATCAGAGATATCGTACTTATAGATCGTGAATTCAGAGATAGCGTAAACATATAGGCGGCCATTTTCCTCGCTCAGTCTAGCGTCGGAGAAGCTGCCATATTTATTATAAGTCGGATCAAAAGGCTTGAACTTCAAAACCCGGACCAGGTCGCTGCCAGTCAGTTTGAATATTTCTAAACTGTCAGTATTCGTACTGGAAACGATAATTTGATTGGAATAATTGATGGCATCGCCAGAATGGTAAGACCTGATCTTGCTCTGGCCAGATTTAACCAATAAAAGCGAACTTAGGCCGACAAGGGTTAGAATCATCAGGCCAATCACAAAACTTCTTTTCATATTTTTAGCTAATATTAAAATAATTAATAATTACTTAGAGATTTTATTAACTTAACTTTAAATAATACATACTTAATCTTTTTATGTCAAGCTTTTAGGCTTGACAAATTCTTATAGATATACTAATATATAAGGTCAATTAAAAATATACATTATGGAGATTAATACCTTTTTAAAACTATACCAAAAACGCTCGGGAGCAGTTTTAGCTATCATCCTAATCTTTTTAGTGATTGGTTCTGCTTTCACTTTCTCCCAGCCTTTGAAATACCGTTCTAAGTCACGCTTGCTTATCGTCCAGAATATTAGCGCTGATCCCTATACCGTATCTAAATCTAACCAATATCTGAGCGGTCTATTTTCTGAAATTATCTATTCCGGTTCATTCTTCGACCTAATGACCAGTAACAGCCAATTCAATGTGGACAAGAATTATTTCAGCGGCAATTATAAGAAACAAATGGAAACTTGGAAAAAAACGGTTGAGGCCAAAAGCGTTGGCGATTCCGGTATTATGGAAATCAGCGTTTATCATAAGGATCCAGCTCAAGCCAAGCAGATTTCTTTAGCGATCAATAACACTTTAATGACTCAAAGCTTCAACTATCAAGGAGAAAGCCAGAGCCAAGCTGAATTCAACGTTATTGACCAGCCGATAGTTTCTGATTACCCAGTCAAGCCGAATATAGCTGTTAACTTAATAAGCGCTTTAGTCTTCGGTTTCATTTTCAGCCTACTCTATATTTACATGTTTCCTAACACTAAAAAAGCTAAGGTTAAGAACTTTCAGACCGGGAATATGATATCTAATTATCAAGCATCAATCAAAATAGAGGATAAACCGAATACTAATTATGAAAAAGTAACCCTGAAAGAAGAATATTATGCACCCCGACAAACTGACTATAGCCCTAATAATCTTCCCACCGAGGAAATAGAGGAAGAGGCCGCGAGTGAATTCAGCTTCCAGGGAAACATTGGAAATATTCTGAAATAATAATAATCTAAAAACATTTGGTTTTTAGATTCAGGCCTTAATCTAATTAAAGCTTGAAGTTAAAGACTAAAACGCACATTAACAAAATCAAAAAATAAATTACGCCATGAAGAAAACCTTGATCCTGTTTTTATTTTGCCTGGTGGGGACCACTGTCTTCGCCCAAAGGTTCCAAGCCTTAGTCGGTAACGGCTACGGTGAACGCAAAGGCCATGGTGACCTCACCTTTCGCTTCGGCGAAGGCAGATGGTTACCTTTCATTGAGGAAGGGCGCGAATGCAAATTCGGCTTCTTCTTTAACGCCACTCAAGTCAGCTCCGGTTTTGACGACTACGTCTACCAAGCTGAAGAACTAACCCCGGGCCTCAGCCTGGAATATTGCCCGACAAGCGCCGCTTATCTCACAGAGATATATAGCTGGTTCAATCTGGGCTATAAATTCTCCAGCGACCAAGGCGGCATTAACACCGGCAATGGTGTCTATACCAGTAAGCAAAAGGACGAGATGATCTATTTCTTTTCCGGACTGGTATTCACCGATAAGTTAGCGCGACCGTTTTATATAAAAAAATTCACGCTGACTTATCAAAACCCGGTCAAAACCGAAGGTCTGGCCACCTGGAAAGCTAATGAGATTACCGGAGGGTTATGGAACAAAGAATATTTTTCCTTAAGTGGAGAAAGTTCAATCTTTTCCATAATCTTAAATCCTTCCGGATCGCTTAAACTGGACCCAACCATCTTCTTAAGCTATAGCCATGAAAGCGGCAATAGCAAGGACTATTACAGCTGGGGCGTGAAGGGTATCTTCCGCCGCGATTTCAGCAACCAAGAGTTGCTGACTTTAAGCGGAGGCTTCCGTACTACCGTGCATTCCATCCCGATGCTTGAATTACAAGCAATACTGAATCTGGCTGAAACCGTCAGATATATTAAGCATTAAAAAAACCGAAACACTGAAACCAATAAAAAAACCAAAAACATGCAGACAACAAGAAACATTATCCTCGCCCTTGTGGCCATCGGCATCTTCGTGATCGCCGCTATCATGTACACCGGTTGCAGTCGGACCGAAAAGTCCAAAACCTCTACCGGCAAAGAATTCACCTCAGTCGCCAGCGCTGAAGCCTATGCCATCAGCCTGGAAGACACGCTCACAGCCTGGAAACAAGCCTATAATTACTGTGCTACCGGTGCCGGTTACACTGCCGGCGAACGTAAAATTACCGTGCCGCCGCCTACCAGAAAGAAGTGTAATTTCTGCCCGAAGGACCAGCCCTTGAGCGTAGAACTTCTGCAACACTATATCTGGGATCTTCAGGATTCCATTGTGGGCTACAAAGCCGCCTTAAATGATTGCATGAGCGGCAAGAAACACCACCAGCCTGTCATCAGACACCGTACCTACCGTAACAATCCCTGTCCGCCGTGTCCGCCGGTCTCTTCTGCTAACAACCCTCCTACCACTTATGTACCACCCCAGAATCCTGCTCCCCAAACAGTTGAAGATGATCTGGCCCCGGAAATGAGGGCTTTGCTCAATCAGGGCTCTAACCCGATCAGTACGCCTGGAGAACCGGTCAATCTGGCTGAGTATGTTGGTTACCGCGAAGGACCATTCTGCGTAACTATCAGCGCGGACGGCTATCCGCAATTCTGTGTCACCGACCAGATCTTCCGCCTCTCTAACCCGACCATAACTGCTCCACGGCATGCTACCGCCCAGGGTGGAGAATACCATTTGGAATCTGACGGCTACTGGGTTTATACGGACAAGACCAAGGGTTTGGTGACTATGGATAATCTTTTAAACCAGATCCAGATGTGGTCGATGTTCACCGGCATCAATCCGGAATGGAACTACCCCATGTTCATTCCACACGAACTGGTAAAGAAAGATGGATTGCTCCAATATAAAGAAAAACCCGGTGCTCCATCTATCCACCCGAACGGTATCAAATATGGAGACGATCTGACGGCTCCGGACAAGAATCAGGGTTGGCGCTTCCACGCCAAATTCCTGTACCGGAAACGTTAAACGTTAACGGTATCGATCCTTATACAAAAAAGGGGTCTCCTAGAGAGAGCCCTTTTTTCTTACAGAAATAATTTAACACAACAAAAAGACCCCCTGACTTTTTGGAGAATTTAATCTCTGAAAGTCAGGGGGTTTTAGTTAGAAAAGAACGACGAGCGGGACGAGTTTCTAAGTAGCGCAGTACTTACGGCCATCCATGGTTACGAGGTAAATTTTCGGACCAGGATTGTTAAGGGGGAGGGAAATCTGGAAGTATAAGCAATTCAGACTGGCTTGATAGAAACTGGAATTACTCATATTTCCATAATTACTCGGGGAATTATAGTTCCCCCCGGCCCGGAAATAGTACATACCACCGGAATTAATAATTTGGTTAATAGAAATCTTGATAAAACCCCAATCACTCCCAGGAATAAGACTCTGGTGTCTTAAACTCCAATTTCCGGGCAGGGAATCATATCCATAGAATACGAAAGGATTAGCACCCGGGAAGTAGGATTGGTTGTTCAAAAAAACTACCAAAGTGTCATCAGTGTTAGCGGTTCCATTCAGTTCAACGGTTAAACGTACGGTCGGTGCTACACCAGTTAAAGAATCTCCGGTTAAGCCTGGAATATTAACGCCTTGCTGTGAGGTATAAACAACACCGTTATAGCAATAACAATGGAATACACCTCCGGATGGTGGAGTCGGGTGCCAATAGACGCTCCCAGGATAGTTAGCCCAATTACCAGCCGCATCGCCATAAGACTGAACTTCGAGCCCGTTATATCTGACAACATGCCAAATTTTCCAGGCCTCACCCGAAATCATCATGGTATCAGTATTAGCTATGGTAACCTGGCTCCAATTACTGTGATCACCGACATGCCAAGCGGGATTGAAGAAAGCCTGACGCACGCCGAAGGTGTAGTTGTACGCGCCTACCATAGGGCCACTGGTAACTAAAACTGATTTCAAACAACGAAACTCCATGCCGCTGCTGTTTAAACCAACTAGGACGGTGTGGGTTAAAATGACAGTGGAACCGCTGCTGGGAACGATGGTAACTGTTAAGGTGTAAGTACCGGCGGCCATATACTTATGGACGACCTGGCTAATGCCAGTTCCAGTGGTATAGGGGCTATTGTCACCAAAATTCCAGGTAACCGTGAAGTTCACGCCGCTTTGATTCTCTAGATAGAATATTACCGGGACGGCTATGCCGGTTTCGGTGGTATCAGCTGAAGATTGGGAACTTGATTTTAGGAGGAAACCTCCGTTGTCAGGATTGGGGACATTCGGCTCGGAGAAGTCATAATCCTTCATGCAAGCCGGAAGCAACATCACTAAGGCCAGGAATACAAAAATTCTGCCAACCAAAAAATTGATCTGTTTTCTCATTGTCTACGTTTTAAGGGTTTATTTGATACAAAAAATTATTCGGGTATATATGTTGATATGAAATTTTCAAAGAACCAATAATATTTAAATTATTTATTCAATAACTCATGATAAATCTTAAGGGTATTCTGACTGATATCATCCCAGCTGTATTCATGCTTGACCCTGTTAAGGGCTTTATTTCCTAATTCCGAAACCAAAGACTCGTCTTTTAATAACTGTTCTAATTTAACTCTTAAATCCTGATAATCCTTATCTCTAAAAGTGACGCCAGCTTCGGCCACCGCTTCTTTATTGGCGGTAATATCACTGACTATACACGCCAAGCCATAGGACATCGCTTCAAGTAAAGCTAAAGACAAGCCTTCGGATTCAGAGGGCTGGACTAAGAGATAAGCGTTAGAAAACAGCTCGTTAAGGGTTTTGCCAGATTGGTTGCCGGTAAAGATGATATTTTCATTGCCCTTGGCTAAATCATAAAGTTCCTGAACATAATCATCAGTATAAGAACCGGCGCCAACGATGACTAGCTTCTTATCGGTTTTTATCTCTTGATAGGCTTTAAGGAGATATTGGACACCTTTATGGCGCACTAAGCGGCCGACCCATAAAATGTAGGAACCTTTATTCAATCCCCAGCGAGCCGTAATTTCTTCGGCCGCTAACTTATCAGGAATAAAGACTCCATTCGGAATATATATCGGATCGTTATGATAAGTAGCCCCGGTATAAGCGGTTAATTCATGGGAAGTAGTAATCACCCTATCAGCATAACGATTACCTAGTCTTTCCCCTAGTTTAAGATACCAGCGAGCCAAGCGACCCCATTTCTGATGGTGGTAATCCTGGCAATGGAAGGTAAAAACGACCGGAGTCTTAGGTTTAAGGATTTTCAAAAGAGGAATAAGAGAGCCGGGACCGATAGACTGGACATGAATGATATCAACCCGGTGCCGCAACAGATCCAAACAAGATAAGAAGGTCCGTATAATGGCTTCTAGGTTCTTTAGGGGGAGGGAAGGAATATTGATTAATTTAACCCGCCCATCTTTTACCAAGTTGGGTTGGTTATAATCCTTCTGGCCATAGACCAAAACTTCGTGTCCGGCCGAAGCGAGCTTACTCACTAAGCCCTCAACGTGTCTTTCGACCCCGCCAGTCTTAGCTGGCAAGCCTTTTTGTCCGATAAAAGCAATCTTCATATATCATTTGTAACAATTAATAATACTATAAATAAAATTATTTGTCAATAAACATTACAATAAAAAACAGAGCCTGTCAAGCTCTGTTTTTATGCTTATTTTAAACAAATAACTATAACCAACGCTTTCTTTTGAACACAAAAAGCATACTTACGCCAATAAGGGCCATTAAACCAATAATTATCCAAAAATCATAATGCCGACTGACTATCGGCATATACTCGGTCCTCATGCTGAAAATGGCAGCCAATAAGGTTAAAGGGAAGACGATTACGGAAAAAATAGTCAGGGTTTTCATGATGCTAGTCATCTGGTTATCTAATAATGACTGGTTGGTCATACCTAAAACTTCAATCATTTCTTTCTGGTTATCCAACATCTCCCAGATGCGCTTGGAATGGTCAACTAAGCGATCATAGCATTTCTTAAGTTCAGCCCGGGGAACTAAGCTGCTTCTCATCTCAGTCAAACGGCTCAGAATATTCTTATGGTTCTGCATTATCCGCCTGATATTGATAACATTCCGACGCAAATCTAGAATTTTCTGAGTGGCCTTCTTGGGTTCATTGGAAAATATTAAATTTTCTAAACGATTAATCGTAATGCTATTCTTGTCCAATAAGGCGTAACAGTTCTGGATGAGCTTGTCTAATAATTCATATAACAAGATGGCGGAAGACTCGAAATTATATGACAAAAGGGAATCAGGATTCTTGCGGCAGAGACTGAAAAAATCATCTAGGGAAGGAATGTTGCCGTTATGGATGGTAATCAGATAACCGTGACCGATAAAGAATTCGATTTCAGCAGCAACGATCCGGTTGCCGCGAAAAACTGGAAAATGGAGGATCAAAAAAACATAATCATCTTCCTCAAAAATCATCGGCCTTTGGGAAAAAATCGAGGCGATTGAAGCCCGCAGATGGTTAAGGTTGAAATTATATTGCTTACGTAAGTAGGCGATTTCCTTTTTCCCGGCCTGGGAAATATTCAGCCAGCGTAGACTGCCGGGGTTTTTAGGATTATCTAAAATGATTTCCTGGATCTTCTCGGAAATCCGACGATAATTATACATAAATGAAATTAAATAAGATGATTTTATTATAACATAATTTTATAAAACAAGAAATTGTCAAGCGGCCGGTCATTGCCAAAACAAGCCGATGTTATATAATAAAAATATGAATATTTTAGGAATCGAGGTCTCAGAGCTGTCCCAGGAAGAAGTCTGGAAAAAAATCAGAAGCTTCTTAACAGATGGCCGACCGCACTACATCGTCACTCCTAACCCGGAAATAATTCTCGCCTCTCATCAAGATGAGGAGTTTTTTTATATCTTAAACCAAGCTGATCTAGCTCCGGCTGACGGCTTCGGTTTAAAACTCGCCGCCCTAACCAGAGGGAAGGCGCTGCCACGGATCAGCGGATCAGACCTGAGCCCGAAAATACTAGAATTAGCCGCCCAAAAAGAGTTAAGGGTGGCAATCATTAATTTCAAATACGGATTGTCTAAAAAAGACGACATAGAAACCGCTTTAAAGAAAAAATTCCCTGAGCTGAAGATGATAATTATAGATACTGACAAAAAATCAGAGTTAAGCGCCGAGGAACTACACTTGATAAATCAATTTTCTCCCAACATCCTGTTTACTAGCCTGGGTGCCCCCTACCAAGAAAAGATTATCTGGCACAGCCTAGCCCAGATTCCCAGCCTTAATCTGGCCTTAGGGGTTGGCGGCAGCTTTGATTTCATCACCGGTAAGATAAAGAGAGCGCCTAAGCTAATGAGACGCTTGGGCTTGGAATGGCTATTTAGACTAATCAAACAACCCTGGCGCGCGCAAAGGATATTTAAGGCAACTTTCATATTTTCCACCAAGGTATTTTTCTGGCGCTTCGTCCACCCTTTTATGTACCGTCCCAACGTCGCCTGCTGGTTATATCGTGAATGTAGCGGTACTTACGAAGTCCTAATAGTGGAAAGAAGGGAAGAAAAGGGTCACTGGCAGTTACCTCAAGGAGGAACCGACGGTCAGAGCCTGCAGAAAGCTGGAGCCAGAGAGCTAGAAGAAGAATTGGACACTAAAAAGCTAATCGTCCGGGCCTGCTATCGTAATCTCTATAAATACAAAATGCCCAGTTTGATCCAAAAAATATACGGCTACAAAGGCCAAAGCCAGGGCTTATGCCTAGCGGAATTTATCGGTGAAGACGATGATATCAAGATAAATTTTTGGGACCACCAGGCCTGGGCTTGGGTCAAGCTTGATGATTTATTAGAACGTCTACACCCAGTACGCCGCGCAGGGGCAAAAATATTCCTCAGTAAGTTCCAAGAATATCTAAAGCAAAATAATCAATAATATATGGCAAAAAAAATTAGGTTGCGTTTTGCACCTTCGCCAACCGGCTTCCTTCACATCGGAAACCTACGTTCCGCCCTTTTCGGCTACTTACTCGCCAAGAGCTGGAAGGGAAAATTCATATTACGCATCGAAGATACTGATCAAAAAAGGGAAGTCGAGGGCGCTATTGGTAAACTCTTGGATATCTTAGCTTGGATAGGCATCAAATTTGACGAAGGTCCAGGCTTGGGCGGCGACTTCGGCCCCTATATCCAAACCCAACGCTTAGAAACATACCATGAACTATCCAAAGAGCTTATCGCCAGCGGCCAAGCCTATCGCTGTTTCTGTAGCGAGGAACGCTTAACGAAGATGCGAGAGGACCAGCAAGCTAATAAGCAAGCGCCACGATATGACCGCCTGTGCCGCCATCTTAGTGCCGAAGAAATAGATGATAAGCTGAAAAGCGGATATAAATACGTTATCCGTCAAAAGATGCCTCTGGAGGGCGAAATTAAAGTATACGACGAATTACGTGGAGAAATAACTTTTTCCGCCGCTGATTTAGATGACCAGGTCTTGATCAAATCTGACGGCGTCCCGACTTATCAATTTGCCAATATCGTTGACGACCACCTGATGGAAATTTCCCACGTTACTAGAGGGGAAGAGTGGTTGCCCTCCTTCCCTAAGAATATCTTGCTCTACCAGGCTTTCGGCTGGACGCCGCCAAAATTTATCCATCTTCCCCTCATCCTCAATAAAGGCGGGGGCAAGTTAAGCAAAAGGCAGGGCGATGTCTTCGTGGAAGATTATAAGAATAAAGGCTATCTACCTGAAGCCATCACCAATTTTTGCGCTTTGCTCGGATGGCACGCTAAAGATGATCAGGAGTTATACGTCCTGAAAGATCTGGTTAAAAAATTCAGCCTCGAAGGCTTAGGGTCTAGCCCGGCCATCTTTGATTTAGATAAATTAAATTACTTTAACGCCTACTACTTAAGGAAGAAGAGCCTCAAGGAATTAAGTGAAATCTGCTTGCCCTTCCTTTTGGCGGCCGGGGTGATAGAAACGGCCGGGCGCAGTTATAAGGTAGTAAGCGATGGGCGCCTAATTACCAGTCCCCAGCTTAAAAAAGTAATTGCCTTAGCCCAAGAAAGATTAGTTTGCGGCCAAGATATAACCGAGCTCACCCTATTTATTTGGCAAGAGATTTCCTATCCTCCCGATCTTTTACGCTGGAAGAGTTTGGATCTGGCTACCATTAAAGCTAACCTGGAGGAGTTATACCAGCTTCTATCTGTCATTGAAAAGAAAAACTGGGACAAAGATTATTTAGAAACTCTCATAATTAATTACCTGAAAAGCCATAATAAGCCGAATGGAGATTATCTATGGCCCCTACGCGTCTCTTTGAGCGGAGCTAAAAACAGTCCCAGCCCATTTGAAATTGCCGGTGCTCTAGGCAAGGACTTAAGTTTGCAAAGGATAGTGAAGGGGATTAGTTTGATAAAATAGGACTGAAAAAACCGCTTTTTTAGCGGTTTTTTATTTCCCAAAAGCTTTTGAATATGATATAATAGCGATATAAAACCATGAAAAAGATAGTCAGAGTTTTAATATTACTTCTTCTTATCGGCTCGATACTGCCTAGAGCCGGTTTTGTCTTAGGGCAGAATGGCGGCGATTTTAATGAAGAAATAGATACCTTAAATCAAAAAATCCAGGCTCAAAAGAAACAGATTGAAACGCTCCAATCTAAACAACGAGCCTATTCCGCCTTAATCGCTGAAAAACAGAAAGAGAAAAACAGCCTCAATAAGCAGTTATCAATCTTGGAAGATTCCGCCGCTAAATTACAACTGGATATTGACGGCGTTAATCTGGAAATAGATAGAAACAATTTAGAAACTAAGAAAATACAACTTAATATCGAAAATACCGACCGGGCCATCAGTCGAGAAAAAGAACATATGGCTCGACTGCTCAGGCTGATATACAAGCAAGACCAAGTCTCCACCTTGGAAATTCTTTTGCTTAACGATTCTTTAACTGAATTCCTTAACCAGATGAAATATCTGGAAAATACCAACGAAGAGATCGCTAATAGCTTAGAAACCTTGCAAGAAAATAAAAATGAATTAGAGATAAACAAGCAAGCCTTGCTTGATAAGAAAAAGGAGCTGGACAGTTTGCAGGCGGATCTACAAGAAAAAAATGGCCGCTTGGTAGCAGAAAAAGAAGACAAAGAATTTATCTTAGACCAAACCAGGTCTTCGGAAAAAGCCTATCAGAATCTCTTAGCCCAAGCGAAAAGGGAACAGGACCAAGCCGCTAGTGAAATTCTCAGCTTAGAAAAGACGGTTAGGGATAAATTAGCTAAAAGCCAAAAAAATAAATTAGACAATTCTGACTCTAGTATGGCTTGGCCGGTAGCTAAGAGCTACGTCACTGCCACCTTCCATGATCCTGATTATCCCTTCCGAAATCTTTTAGGTGAACATTCTGGAGTAGATATCAGAGCGGGCCAGGGCAGTTTGGTTAAAGCGGCCGCTTCAGGCTATGTCGCCCGAGTCAAATTCAATGGCACGAAGAGCTATGCCTATATCATGATCATCCATAATGATGGCCTATCAACTGTCTACGGCCACGTCTCCGGGGTAAATGTGGAAGCCGACCAATATGTGGAAAAGGGGCAGATCATAGGCCGTAGCGGTGGTATGCCTGGCTCGATCGGATCCGGCGGCTTCACCAGTGGACCCCATCTCCATTTTGAAGTCCGTAAAAACGGCTTGCCAGTTGACCCTCTAGAATACTTACCATAAAAATAGCTAATATCAAACAAAAAACACTATTACTAAATAGTGTTTTTTATATTGACAAATAATATTAAATATGTTATAATTGCACTAGTTAATTTTAAAATATATACAGAAATGGAAGCTTACTTATATGTTAATATTGGCCTTTTTACTCTGTCTATGATTTGTGGCATCATAGGAATACGTAGACTGAAAAAAACCATAGCCTGGAATAGGCAAAACAAAAAAGAATTCCAGGAAAGAATGGAAGCAATACAAAAAAAAGCCGCCCTCGAATGAGAGCGGCCCTTTTTTTATCTTAATCTTTTAGCGGATGAAACTTCTGTTGGATCTTCCTGGCATATAAATCAGAAGCGTGTACATATCTGGTCGTAGTATCTAAGGACTCATGGCCCAAAAGAACCTGGATAGCAGCCGGGTTAGCGCCTGATTCGGCCAAATAAGTAGCGAAGCCATGCCTTAGGGAGTGAGCGGAGGTGGGGACATTAATGCCCAAGAGCTCACGATATTTTTTTATCCTTTCCTGTAAATAATTAGTAGATATTTTTTTATTCTTTTCCGTATTATTTAAACCGCGATAGGGAATGAAAACGAAAGGGGAATCGGAACTACCTCTCGCCTTATCAATATACTCATTTAAGTGTTTAAAGGCTCTAGGGGTGAGATAGACAAAGCGTTCTTTCTTGCCTTTGCCCAAGACGAATATCTTACCTTCTTTATCAATCGCGTTCAATTTTAAATTCACCAACTCAGAAATTCTCAAACCGGTAGAAAACAAGACTTCTAGCATAGCTCGATTACGAGAAGCTACTAGAACGTTTTTTTCAAAACGTGAAGGAAATTCCAAAAGTTTAACCAACTCATCTAATTCCGCAACCTGCGGTTTTTTCTTAACAGTCTTGATCATTTTTATCACATCCGGGGGCAGGGGAGCTTTATAGTCCATTTCAATCAGGTATTTGAAGTAGGTCCTAATAACAGAGAGCATGCGGTTAATAGAGTAGGCATTGAGGCGTTTCTGGCCTAAACGGCTATTAGCGGTCTTGCGGTCAACCGAAGTGAGTAAGGCTTTATAGTTTAAAATATCCCGTTTACTCAAATTAGAAAATTTAATTTTATTTTCATTTAAAAATTCCGCGAATACTTCTAAGTCGCGTTCGTAATTATATAAAGTCTCCGGGGAATAGTTGTTGACCTTGAGATTGAGGAGAAAATCATCAAACAAGGGCAGTTGATTGGGCATACTGGCTTTGATTAGGCTTTATCTATAACTGAGTATAATATCCCTTACACTCAGTTATATTCTAGCTAATTCCTAGGATATATGCAATCAGCTAGTTAAAGCCTGGTAATAAGCAATCCCCAGAAATGGACATCCGGATTAAACAAAAGGATGATCTTAATAGCCAGGATAAAAGCTCCGATAACAATCAAACAAAAAACCAAGATTGCCAGGAAAAATGTAATTTTAAAAAGATTTTCCATATATTATTGATAATAGACCTTATCTTGATACCTAAGGTCGATATATTTTAATTTAGCAAAAGCATCTTTAATCGTCTCCTTTTTAACCACCAAAAGCTTATTAAGCTGGTCCAGAGCCTCTTCCCTGGTGCTGAAGTAGATTTCCGGGCCTTCTAAGCTTAATTTCACGGTATTGAGCTCATTATCGATAAAATATTTTTTTACTTTCAAATCCGGATATTTTTCCAGCTCAACCGCGATTTTCAGAATGAAGGGCAGGTAACTTTCATTTAAATCGAGGTAATTATCCTTGATCAAGCTATGGCCGGTGCGATTTTCCAGGATAAAATATTGTTGTTTCTTTTCGTCTGACACCGCTTCATCCCTAATCAGGCTTCCCTGCTGGTCGGAAAAATAATAGGAATCGCCTTCCTGCCAGATGAAAGCATAGGGGCGCTCACTGAGCCTAATTGATACCCTGCCCCTTAAGGGCGAATTCTTAATCTCTAAAGAAGCGAAATTAAAAGCTGAATTAATATCTTTTTCTAAACTTTTCTTATCTAAAATAAATAGGTTAGCTTGGGAAAAAATCAAAAATCTTTTTTTCTCAGTTTGTCGCCAAACTATATCCTCCACGGCTTTAGGATCGACCCTTTGGCCGCCCTCTACCTTCACCGCCCTCACCCGGAAAAGAGGAGAAAACCAGATAGCCCAAACGATTAGGATTATAAGCAATAAGGCTAATACTAAGCGCCATTTAAAAGACGATGGCCGGCCCTTCTTCTTAATACGGAAAAAAGGATTCTTTAAACCCTTGGCTTGATAATCTTTTTTCAGAGCTCGCCCCCTGTATTTAGGTTTTTCTTTTAACATCGGAGTAGATATTAAACTATTACACGGCGAATATTGGCTTGCAGCCTGACCAAGACTTCATAAGGAATCGTATCGATCGCCTGGGCGATACTTTCTACGGAGTTGAGAGCTTGGCACTCATTACTGATAAGCTCAACTTCCTGGCCGACTGCGGCCGGAATATCACCGATGTCCAAAACGGTCAGATTCATGCTTATTCGGCCAGCTATCTTAACTTCTCGACCTTGCAACTTGAATCTTATCTGGGAAGGCCCTAAACGCCTATCCAGGCCCTCAAAATAGCCAAAAGGGATAACTGCCGCTCGAGTTTTCTTTTGGACCACATAATCGGTGCCATAAGAAACAGTTTCTCCCGGCTCTAAATCCTGCAAAGCGACAATCTTTGAATAAACTCTAAGAGCCGGCTTGAGGCGCTCATCGCCATAACCATAAAAGGAGAGGCCGATCCGGAAAGTATTAGCTAACTTATTCTGGGCTGTAAAAAAGCCCAAAGAATTGCTTAAGTGCAGATATCTGGGATTTATCCCCTGCTCTTTCAAATAAGACACCATTGACAAAAATTTATTTTCTTGTTCATCAGTTTTAGGTCCGGACGCGGCTAGGTGAGAGCAGATTCCAGAAATCTGCAGTCGAGAGAGAGATTCCCGGCCAGCTTCATAGAAACTTTTAATATCCTTAATTCCCTCTCGATTCATACCGGTGTTAAGGAAAAGATGGATCTTGGCGCCAGGATGATTTTGAGCGAGATATTTGATCGTGTCTAAATTATAAACACAGAACTCCGTCCGATTAAAATTACAATATTTATAAGTCCCCAGGGGCATTTCGCCCAAAATCAAAACCCGGCCCTTAAAATTACTATAAACTATCTGAGCCTCAGGAAAAGAATCGACAACTACCATCCTAGCCTGGCTGCGATTAAGTATCTGACAGACTTCTTTCAGACCGTGGCCATAGGCATTAGATTTCAAGACCGGCCAAATCTGAGATTGCGGTTTCAAAGATTGCAGAAAATCATAATTAAATAGGAGATTACTAGCAACGATCTCAATCCGATTCAAGCTTTCATAGCGCGGTTTTATCAATTGTCTTAAAAGATTAATCATAATCATTACTGAGCAACACGTCCCTGCCCTTGGTTCAAATTATCAAAACGAAGATTGGTGTCTAAATTATTCAGGCGCCCACTAATTTCTGAATTGCTAATTTTATCGAAAGCGCTATAACGGATACCGGTTAGCAAGTCAAGCACTTTATCCATGTCCTCTTCCCCTGGTACTAATTGGATTTCGAAACCAGCCCGGGCGTTAGTAGCAGCACTAAAAGCAGGAATCGCCCAAATCATTCGCCTATTAGTTTCATTATACTTCAAGCTACCGGACAAGAGACTTTTCTTGCCCGTAAAATCGACCTTGGCCGGCAGTTGTAAACTAAGGACAAAATTCTCTAAATCTAAGCTAAAGTCAGCTAAGCTGAGGTCAACCCAATAATTAGTAGGCAAACCGACCTGAGGAGGCAAAGGCCCAGCCCCTAGCTGGTCACCTTGAGGACTATGATAGTAAATCTTCGCCTGAACTTTCAAATCGCTCGCTACCTGCAAATCAGGCAAAACCTGAAAATCACGGAACAACTGGCCCTGTCCTTTATATTCTAAGGCCGCTTGCCAGCCTATCTTGTCTCCAGGAATGAAAGGCCCCCTAGCTTCGATCGGGATGATTATGCCTTCAGCTGATTGGCCGGCTGGCAAATTATCAAGACTGAAATTAGCTGGAACAAAAGAATATTTATCATTCAGGCTTAGAAATTCCAGATTGAAAGCCTGCAAATCGCTAGCACCATTCTGGTAATCCAATTTGAGATTTATCTTTTCGCCGGGCCTGATGGTACTGGCTTGTTCGGTGTACAGCCTTACTGTCATGGGAGCTTTCTGCCACAAATCAGTCCGGGGTACTAGGCTAAAATCAAATACGGGGCGATAGCGCTGCCAGACGACCAAGCAGATCGCCAGGATGATGATAATAAGCAAAGCACTAAGGTCTAGCACTAAGTGCCAACGGTTCTTTTGATAGAATCTTTCATGGCGCCTTCTTAAAAAATGTAACATATGGTTAAAAGTTTTTGATCCCCGCTAAGATTTCCAATCTTCCATCATGGTTAATATCGCTCAGACTCGGCCTAACACCTTTACGGAAATTCTTGTCATAGGCTAAAAATTGCCCTAAAAGCCGGCCACCTTCGTTAAATATCCTGATTTGCGAATTTCCACCGGCCCGCGGCGCAGTCACCAGTTCCAATCTTCCGTCTTGATTAATATCGCCCAGAGCAACGTTAATACCACCGGTCCATTTTTTATCATAAGCTAAGATTTCCGACTGAAGATTGCCTTGGAAATCATAAATATAGACCGACGGATCGCGTGAGGCGACAGCAATCCTATCTCCAGCTGAAGCCAAACTAAGGTCTCCTTTGGCTTTAATCGCGAACAAACCCAGCAGTTTCCCCTCAAGATTAAAAACCCTTAACTGCTGTCCGGCGACAGCCACTATCTTATCCTGATTATAGCTAAAAGCGATAGCTATATTTTTTTTAGTAAAAGGATAGAATTTCTTAACTAGCTTTCCCTGGCGATAAACTTCGATTGCGCCTTGGCGGCTGATAATATTAACCAAATCGCTCCCTTGATGAAAACTTAGCAAATCCTGATCACCAGGAAAATTTGGCAGATAAGCAAAGAAACCGTTTTTCACGCTTTGACCGCGATCATTGTAGACGCGGACGAAATTGCCATTATTAAAATTACTGCCCAATATCTCCGCTCCGGATTTCAACAGGATAATTCCCTCCCCTGGTTTCAATTTTATCCAGGTAACTTTGGTGCCATCATTAACTTGCGGATCCTGGCTACCTTTAATCCGTTCTAACTCCTCCTTACCGAATAATAATTTCTGTTCTTGGGCGCTGGAATTAACTAAAGTTAAACCGTTGCTGAAATCACGACGCCAAAATCCAGGTTGGACTTTGGAGTCAGAACTTAAAAGATTATAAGCCTTAGATCTTGGAACGCCTAAATCAACATCATATTCGTCATACCACCAAGTCTGGCCATGGTCAGACAAATTCTTATCAGCGCTATAATAAGCATCTCCCAAAAGAGCGTTAGCTAGGCCGAAACGAGCCGAACTATAATTATCAAATCTCTCCACGCTGCGATTAATGATGTTTATCTGGGGGCGGCGGCTGACTTGTTCGTTCAACTTCAGATAATTGCTGAAAGAAGCCGACCATTCACCATTATGTTCCCAGGCCGGCGGAAAATTTTCCAGCATCAAGCCGTTTAGATTGGGGGTATAAGGCAAATAGGCCTGACCGTTACCAGCAATAACAAACTCATCGCCTAACAATTCCCGGCTGTTAACTAACATCTTCTTGACTCCTTCGGACCAGGCGCGGTTAATTTCGGCACAGCTTAGAGCGGTCCGGTTATTATTCAAATCTAATGATCCAGACTTCAGCCAACAGATATCGCCCCACAGATTGTCATAGAAAACTCCGTCCCAGAGGCCGCTGCTTTTTATCTCCCGAGCCACGAATTGAGGGAGATAGTCATTAAAACGTTGTCCCAAATCAGACAAGCCGGCGCCATCGCTTAGGTTAAGCATGGCGGTCCCGGGCCAAAAAGAAACCTTCTGACCATTTAAATCCTTGAGCCACCAAGCGGGGTAGATATTAGATAATAGTTTCTGGCGTAAGGAATTGCTGGGCAAATAAGCAGCATCGGACATGATTTCTTGAGAACTGATATAAGCGAGGAGAACGATATCGGGATTCAAACTTCGGATCTTTTCTAGTTGGGCGCGGCTAGTCACCTGGGTTTCCATATCCAAAACCAAAACATCCCACTTGGCTAGGGCCTGGGCCTTCTCATCATCTAGCTGCCAATGCAAAAAATAATTAGCTAGACGAGGGAAAGAATTTAAGTCTGGATTGGAGGCCTGGGTTGATTTAAAGGGCCAGAAAATCAAACCTCCAAGCAAAATGATTGAAAGATGGAGAAAGAAACGCTTCATGACTGCTCAGCTTTAATTATCTCTAAATTAGAAGGCAAGAATGGCCGTAAAGCGGGCGGAATAATCACGGAGCCATCGGCTTGTTGGCACTGTTCTAAGATAGCCGGAATCAAGCGGCTGGTAGCCAAACCAGAAGCATTCAAGGTGTGGACGAAGTTGGTTTTTTCGGCCTGCTTGTCTTTAAAGCGGATGCTACCACGACGCGCCTGATAATCTAAGGCGTTCGAGACACTGCTTACCTCCTTATAAATATTCATGCTGGGAATCCAAACCTCTAAGTCGTAAGTCTTGGCCATAGCGGCGCTGCAATCGCCGGCAGCTAGTTTTGATACCTGGTAATGTAATCCAAGGCCTTCGACTAATTTCTTGGCGTTAGCCAGAAGCTCATCAAATAAATTCCAAGAATCTTCCGGCCGGCAAAAAGCGAACATTTCCACCTTATTGAACTGATGCCCGCGAATCATCCCCCGCTCTTCTTGTCGGTAGCTGCCGGCTTCACGCCGGAAGCAGGGCGAATAAGCGTAATATTTCAAAGGTAATAAATCACCGGGCAAAATCTCTTCGCGATGATAATTGCCCAACATCATCTCAGAGGTGGCATTTAGACAGAGAGCGTCTTGCGTCCAGAATAAATCATCACGGAATTTAGGTAGATGGCCAGAAGTATAGGCAGATTTTTCTGTTAAGAGGAAAGGCGGGAGTAAAAACTCATAACCGTTCTTCTGATGGAAATCGATGAAATATGATAGAAGCGCCCACTCTAAAAGAGCGCCGACACCCTTATAGCACCAGAAACCCGAACCGGACATCTTCGCGGCTCTTTCATAATCGATCAGGCCGAGACTGGTAGCTAGGGCGACGTGGTCTTTAGGTGTAAAAGAAAATTCCGGCTTACTACCATAAGTATAGATAACCTCATTATTTTCCTTGCCTCCGGCTGGCACGTCGCTAGCTGGCAAGTTAGGCAACTCGGCTAACTTCTCCTGGAGCTCGCCTTCAGCTTTAGATAGGGATGCTTCCAACTTAGCTATGGATTCGCCGATTTTCTTCATCTGCTTAATGACGTCCGGGCTAGGCTTAGTCTTAGAATGAGCATTCCTTTCCGATTTTAAAGCCTCGACCTTCTGGATGATTTCCCGACGGTGGTCATCTAGTTCGAGCAGTTTCTCTAAATTAAATTCTTTGGTAGATAAGCGCTTGGCTAAAGCCTCCTTAACAGCTAAGGTATTCTCACGGATATATTTTAAATCCAACATATTTTTATTAAGTTAATTAACCACTTCACCACCGAAAGCTTGCAAGAGCTTGCCAAGCATATCCGGCCTTTCTTTATCTTTATCTTTGTTTTCAGGCTCGACTTCGCTGCTGGCTGGGGCTAGAGGCGCCGGGCTGAGATCGAGGTTCTCATCAACCTTAGCTTCTATCTCCAAGAGCGAACCAAAAGTTTCTTGCAAAGCCTTGGCTATGATCTCTTTGATCTGGGGGTCGCTGATACGGTCCTTATGGAATTTATATTTGAAGACCAAACTTAAACGGCTATCCTTAATCTCCAACGCTTGGCAATTCTGCAAGATGAAAGACAGGGAGTGATTATATTTTTTTATATTGATTAAGAGCTCGGGCCATTTGTCTTTAAGTGCCGACTGATCCAGGTTTAAGACCGGCCCGGAATTAGAATTTATTCCCCCCAACGGGGAGACTGAAGGCCCCGGCTTAGGAGAGGAGGGACTAACAGTCTGGCGACTAATATTTGCGGTTCCACTCTTAAGAGTTGCTACCGTTTGATCGCTGAGACCATGACAAATCTTAATGACGGCAATCTCTAAAGGCAGCTGGGCAATAAAGATATTAGCCGAAGCGGCGTTGACGTTTAAAAACTCCTGAATCATAAAAACCCACTGCTTCAGATCGAGCGTTTCGCTTAAATGGGCGACTTTCAACTCTAAGGCTTCACCGAAGTCTAAACCTAAACCGGAAGCTAAAGAAGGATTAAGCTGGTTAAAGATTATCTTCCTTAATACATTAATCACTTCCCCGACAAAATTCTTGATATTCAAGCCGCTGTCGACTAATTGGTTAAGGAGCCTGATAGCTCGAGCCGCATCCTTCTGGCTGAGGCAGTCAAGGAATTCAACTATCTCCTGACTGTTATAATTAGGCAAGATCAACTCAGCCTGGGCTGAGCTTATCTTCTTATCCCCCAAAGCCATCACCTGACCCAATAAGCTCTCAGCATCTCGCATGTAGCCGTTGGCTTGCCGGGCGATCGCGTCTAAGATGTCAGGCGCAATTTCTATCTTTTCTTGGCTAGCGATAAAATTTAACTTCTTGGCGACTTCACTTATGCTTATCCTTTTAAAATCAAAACGCTCGCAGCGGGAGATTATGGTCGCTGGCACCTTATGAATTTCAGTCGTGCAGAGGATAAAAACAACTTTCTGCGGCGGCTCTTCGATGATCTTGAGCAAAGCATTAAAAGCTGACAAGGATAGCATGTGGACTTCATCGATGATGAATACTTTATATTTAGTCTGGGGGGCTATCCGAGCCGAGGCAATTATATTTTCCCGAACATTATCAACCCCGGTGTTAGAAGCGGCATCGATTTCAATAATATCTAAATTACTACCTTTAGTAATACTTAAACAGCTAGCGCACTGATTACAAGGCTCATATTCCTTATCTTTACGGCTTTCGCAATTCAAAGATTTGGCCAGGATTCTAGCCAAAGTAGTCTTTCCTACTGCCCTGGGTCCGCAGAATAAATAGGCGTTAGCCAAGCGCTGGCTTTGAATCTCATTCTGAAGGGTAATTTTTATGTGATTTTGCCCTAATACTTCAGCAAAACTCTGGGGACGGTAATCCCGATAGAGGGTCGACATAAGAGGCTATTTTATTTAATAAATTCTTTATTATTATATACTTTTTATTATCCCTTTGCCAGTCCCTTGACAAATAAATAGTTATATGTTATAATATAGGCATAGTAAATAGTGCATTTAAAAACAACCAAAAACTATAGCCATGAAGAAAATTGCTTTCCTGTTGATTATTGCCCTGGCCGCCGCCACCATCCTGCCCTCCTGCTCAACTACTACCCGCGGTTTCGATTATGCGGGACTCCAGAAAAAACAAAAAAAGGCCAAAGGCCGCACCTGTAAGTACATGAAGCATCACAACCAGGACAGGTTGACAATGAAAGGGGTATTCTAAACTACTCCAAACGAAAAAAAAGAAAAGAAGCTTCCCTCGCGAAGCTTCTCTTTTTTTATTTAAATAATCTTTCTATACTCTAGTACGGCGCATTATCTCGGCTTCGACTATCCGACGGTCTTGTCCGTATTTGAGTCGACTCAAGGCTTTGATCTTATCAGACAAGCCATCGCGTTTAGTTCCTAACAAAGGCCAGATAGTTTTCAGGGAAAACGGCCGAAGTGCCGAGTTGTCAACTAATAATTTAATATAAGCTGTGCCTTTATCAACATTAATGAGATCGAACTCGTTAAAGACGGGTGAGAATTCCTTGACGATGAATTCAGCATCCTCGACGCCGATCTTAAAAGCGATCATCGTGCCGACGTTGCCGAAAACAGCATCTTTAATCTCGGTGTTATTATTCTTGCTCAGCTGTCCGATATACTGATGGGCCATAATCAGATTCAGAGCGTATTTTCTAGCTTCAGATAAGATCTGACAGATAGAATTAGTAGTGAAATTTTGGAACTCATCGATATAGAGATAAAAATCCTTTCTGGCTTCCTTGGATAAGTCAGTACGGGAAAGAGCGGCCATCAGTATCTTGCCAACGATGATCATGCCCAAAAGATAGGCATTCATCTCGCCGACCACGCCTTTAGGTAAATTGACCAAAAGGATCTTCTGCTTATCCATTAAATCCCGGACATTAAAAGAGCTCTTCTGCTGGCCGATAATCGGACGCATCATGTCATTAGAGATGAAGCTCGTCAGTTTAGAGGTAATATAGGGAACGATATTAGCTAAAGCCGCTTCCCCGCCCGCCTTCTCTGCCTCCTTACGCCAAAAATCTACGACCGTTACATCTTTGCATTTACTTAATTTCATCTTACGAAAATTCTCATCCGCCAAAACTTTAGGCACCTCCATCAAAGTCGAACCGCTTTCCGGATCAGACATGATCAACAATAAGGCGTTACGCATATACTGTTCGAACATCGGACCGCCCGTGCTTTTCAGGTCGTATAATTTATCAAAAATACCGATCAGCTCATTAATGACAAAAGTCTTCTGTTCTGGATATTTGGGGTCAAATTCTAGCAGATTAAGAGCCAGGGGCCTCTCGGTGTCTCCGGGTGAAAAGATAATCACGTCTTCCGCTCTTTCAATCGGCATCCGATCTAAGATATCGCTAATTAAATCACCGTTAGGATCCATGACGCAAACGCCTTCACCATTTTCAATATCCTGAATCGCCATATTACACAACAAGACAGACTTACCGACACCAGACTTACCGATAATATAAGTATGCCGCCGACGGTCTTCTCTCTTGATACGAACTTCTTTTTTCTCACCTCGGAAGACATTCTCGCCGAGAGTGATTCCTTCTTGAGGCAAGTCGGTCGGAGCGGGAGCATTCTTGGCAGTCAGCCAGACGATATTCGGTGTTTCCGTATTCTTAAGCGGAAAATGAAAAATACTGGTCAGCTCTTCGGTATTTAAAATAAAGCTGAAATTTTCATTGAAACGGCGATAGATGAAATCGTTAATCGTAGAGGCCGGGTGTGATTTATAGAAACGGGAAAAATTATTGCCGTAACTGTAATTATTAAATTCACTGAAGACGCTAGCCAGGTTATCCAGATAGAAATTTGCCTGTTCCTTTGTCTTAGCCGAACTAACTACCCTGATATTAACATCCAGGCCGGCTTTCTGATTCTTGCTTTCGATATTCTTTAGCATCTCTTCCTCTTCAGCTGTTAGGCGTTTATAATTGGGAGAATTCTGATCGTCGTGCTTCGGTTTAGACGTCTTATAGAAGAATTCCGCGATCAGGCCATACCATTTTAGCGATCGCAAACCTTCCCGAACCGAGCCTTTGCGATGTATCCGGGACGATAGGCGTTTAACCTGATAATGCCAAGAACCCTTAGCGCTACGGACCGTATACTGGATAGCCAAGCTCTCATCACGGTCTAGCTTGGACATGATGTTGATCAAGGAATTTAAAGGATCGACTTCCATCTTCTGGAAAGTCTTGATCGGCAGCATGAACGGATCCTTGGTTTTAAGATAACCAGCCGCGACCTTAGACAAGGGGCTAAAGGCATTATAATCATCTACCTCTTCAACCACAGCTTCTGGATAATGGGCGTTTATCTGTTTTTCTATGTAGACCGCTTGATTCGCGGGAGTAACGATATAGAAATAAATCTTGCCTCTTTCGGCTACGATTTCAAAACTAAAATGATCACTTCTGCCTAGCAACCAGGAAAAAAAGCCTCGTTCCGCCCGCAAGCCGCCGATACTAGCGAAGATGGTCTCGCCCTTAGCTATTTCTTCTTTCAGCTGTTGGACGGAGAAATCTTTACCATCATCTTTCGGTTTTTCTTTAGGCAGCCTGATCATTAAGGCCTTATGGGCAAAATGGCGACGACCTAAACCGAAAAACCTGATAAAAAAACGGGCTAAGAATAACAATAAACCCGCCGCGATGAAAGCAGAGACTATAATCAGGACTAAATCCGGATTAGAGTTCAAATTATCCGGAATTGTTTGAGGATCCATGGTAAATAAGCTTATTTTTTTATTCTCATGATGCGATCAGCCTTAATCTTGGCTTCTTGCTCTAAAAAATAACGGTTAACCCCGGGCAAAGTCGACAACCAGCGCCTAATCAGACTAACTATCTGCTTGATCTTAAACTTAGCGCTATCCAGTAATTTATTTATTTTCGCAACAGTTTCTTCGCCCTTAACCTTAAAGCGCTGCTGCTCCTGGGGCGGCAGAGCAATAAATATGTCCTCGAGGCCATCAGCCAGGATCCGATCGATTTCCATAGCTCGCTGTTGGCTTAAGGACTGGACATTAGTCTGGGCAACGATGTTCCGGGCAGGATTGGCGCTCCGAGTGGATTGAACCTCTTTGTCTGGCCTTTCAACCTTAGGTGATACTTGTTCATTTATCTTTTCTGGATTAGCCAACTTTTCCGGGCTTGAGCCGGAATTGGGCAGGACGCTCTCGACTTTCAACTTGAGATTTTCCGGCATAATAAAAAATTTTAATCTACCGAGATAGCTTCGACCGGGCAATTAAGGGCCGCCTGCTTAGCGCATTCGACGTTTTCCTGAGCAAAGGCTTCTGATTTGCCGGCATCATTCATACGAAAGACATCCGGACAAGTATTGGCGCATAAACCGCAGCCGATACAAAGTTCTTGGTTAACTTTTATCATAATTTTATATTTATAAATTAATAATCTCTTAATTTTTCTAAACCTTTTAATTTCCTGATTTTTTCCAAAGCCTTGGACTCGATCTGCCTTATACGCTCTCTAGTGACTTCGAACTCTTGTCCGACTTCTTCTAAGGTGTGGGCGACGCCATCAATAAGGCCGAAGCGCATTTCCAAGATCTTTTGCTCACGGGGCGATAAATTGGCCACCATCTCCTTGACATAATCCTTAAGGAGCTGGAGGGCGGCGGCACGATCCGGGGTAACATTCTTGATATCCTCGATAAAATCCTCCAGGGTAGAATCTTCCTCGTCATCACCGATGCTGGTCTCCAAAGAGATCGTATCCTGAGAAATTTTAATAATATATCGAACTTTATCAATCTCTTCTCCCATCTCGGAAGCGATTTCTTCCGCCAAGGGCTCGCGACCTAATTCTTGAATCAAGGTCCTTTGAACCTGTTGGAATTTATTAATCGTTTCCACCATATGAACCGGGATACGGATGGTGCGCGATTGGTCGGCTAAAGCGCGGGTAATCGCCTGCCTAATCCACCAAGTGGCATAGGTAGAAAACTTATAACCTTTACGATATTCGAATTTCTCAACCGCTCTGAACAAACCGATATTTCCTTCCTGGATTAAATCTAAGAGCCCCAAACCTTTGGCGCCGGCAAATTTTTTCGCGATGGAAACGACCAACCTGAGATTAGCCTCGATAATTTTCTTTTCTGCCTCCTTATCCCCTTTTTCCTTCCTTTTAGCAAGCTCGACTTCTTCTTCGCCGGAGAGTAGCGGCACCTTGCCGATTTCTTTAAGGTACATCTGAATAGAATCGGCATTAAGCTTCGACAAATCAATATTGATCGGGCTCGGCATCTTGCCGCCCGCCTCTTTCTGGCTTTCATTAACATCCAGGACCCGACCAGAATCTTCGATTATCCTGATTCCATTCTTCTGCAAATCGCCCAAAAAGATATCATAATCGTTTAAATATTCTTCGACTTCAGGAAAAAGATATAAGAGTTCGGTTTCCGTCACAAAACCGCGCATCCGGCCCTTGGCAATCAGCTTGTTCAATTTTTCCGGATCCGGCAAGACTATCGGCCTCGGAGTTGACTCCTTCTTAAAAGGAATCAGTTTTGGCTTCTTCTTAGCTAAGATGGCTTTTTTCTTTATTACTTTCTTTTTGCTAGCGACTTTAAGCGGAGCTTTTTTCTTGACAGAAACAGCCTTGGCGGGCAACTTCTTTTTAGTTTTAGCTTTAACGATTTTCTTCTTCATAATTAGAATTTTGAATTTGCCGCAGCTTATCGGTCAAATTTTTTAAATCAGACATCAAGGCGTCGACCCGAGCCTTATCAGCTTGTTTCTCAGCCTGGGACAGATCTTTCTCAATCTGCCTAATCTCCGTCTGCCAAGCTGATTTCTTCAGATCAAGGATGATCTTAATGATTTCATTCTTGACCGCTGCTGGACTGAAACTATAAAAATCCTTTTCTCCTAAAAGGCTGATCTTGTCGAGCATCGGACCCAATCTTTCGTCTTGATTAAGCAGATAATCCCGAAGCTGAGCATAGTCTAAAACATTAACTTTATTATAATAAATTATCAAGTTCCTGTAAAACAAACGGTTGATCTCGCCCACCAGATAATCGGGATCCAGATTATTCAGGCTATACTCCAAAAAATCAGTAAACTTAACTAAGAGAGCTAAGAGTAGTTCCGACAGCCTGGCCTCGCGGCTCAGGGCCTTATCAGCAGCTACTTCGTCTGCCTTATTAGTCTTTTCTCTCTCTTTAGGCGTACTAGATGAGGCAAGTTCTGTCTTAGCTACTTCTTCCCGAAGTAGGGGCTCAGGTATGTCTGCCGCCTGGCTGATCCTTTTTAACCAGAAATCAGCTTCGATCTTATTATTCAGCTGAGAAACCATCTTAAGCAGCTTAGCTACGCCTGTTTTCCGGCTGCTAATTTGGGAAAAATCGAATTCTTCCTCTACTTTCTGAAAATAGTATTCCATCATGCTGGGCGCTTGTGATAAAGCACCCTGGAAATCCTTAGGGTTATTACGCAAGCACTCATCCGGATCTTTGCCTTGCGGCAAGACGATCACCTTAATATTGAATTCCTGGGCCATTGCCTCTTTCAGGCCGCGATCGGCCGCCATCTGCCCAGCCGCATCCATATCAAAAGCCAGGGCGATATTAGAACTGAAACGCTTGATTAAGCGCAGCTGATCAGCGCTTAGGGCTGTACCGGAACTAGCCACCACATTGGTAAAACCATGTTGATGGGCGCTGATGGCGTCCATCTGCCCTTCAACGACGACCGCTAGATCTTCTTTCTTGATGCTCTTCTTGGCCCGGTTCAGAGCAAAGACGATTCGACTTTTGTCATACAGTTCAGTCTGGGGACTATTGATATACTTTCCCATCTTTTCGGTCGCTTCCTTATCAGGGTTAACCCGGGCGGTGAAAGCCACGACATTATTATTCACATCCCAAATAGGAAACATAATGCGATCACGGAACCTTTCATAGTATCTACCATTCTCAGTCTTAAGAGATAGGCCGGCTAAAAAAATTTCTTCATCGCTATACTTCTGCCCGCGGGCTGGGCGGGTCTTGAGAAAATTAATCAAGGCGCCCGCTTCTGGGCTATAGCCGATATTCCAAGATTTGATCGTCTCTTCACTCAGGCCGCGACCCAAGAGATACTGACGACAAGCTTGGCCGCGCCCATCCTTTTCAAGTTGATGAGAGAAATATTTAGCCGCCAAGTCCAAGATATCTAACAGGCGATTGCGGCGCGAATAGGCAGCCGCATTCTCATGGCGCCAAACGATCCCGGCTTTAGGAGCTAAGAGTCTGAGCGTTTCCATAAAGCCCAATGATTCCATCTCCATGACGAAAGCCAAGACATCACCACCACGTCCGCAGCCAAAACAATGCCAGATCTGCTTATCCGGGGATATGACAAAAGACGGGGTCTTTTCATGATGGAAAGGACATAGGGCTTGAAAATTAGCGCCGACCGCTTTGACCGGCACGTATTCCCTGATCACCTCGACGATGTCGAGGCGAGCTTTAATATCTTCGACTTGGCTCATAATATTTTAGCCCTCCTTGTCTTAGGCGAATAAATCTCCGCCCAAATTTTGTTTTAAACGATTTATCTCTTCAGCTACCAGCTCGCCGTCATATTCGCCGCTATGGCGGGTTATGCCTTCGTAGCTAGCCTTCTTCTGATCGAGGTGTAAATTAAAACTGAACTTATCACCGCTAGGCTCCACATATAGATGAAAACGGGGGTAAAAACCCCCAGACAAACGGCGCACGAAACTGACACCGCCCTCGCGGCTTTCGATCAAAGCATAGCCAAGCCGCCGCAACCATTGTTCCGGCGAAAAACCTGATAATTGTGCGGGGCTGACTAGTAACTTCATTTGTGTTTGCGGAAAATTATGAATTTATAGACGATGAAATTTACAAAGCCCAAGAAGATATTAACGATAACCTGGGCCAAAAGATACCAGACGGACAAGGTATTTACTAAAAAATGCATGGCGGCACCATTCAAGTTCAAACCGATTAGAGCGGTCAAAATATAAAGGAATATCTGACGGGCTAAGCGGGCGGAATTATAATTACGGAAAGTCCAAAATTTCTGCAGGGTAAAACTAACGACGAAAGACAAAATGAAGGCGGCGCTCGTAGAGAAAACTATCTCTAATTTAAATATCCCATGAAACAGAAACAGGGCCACTAAATCCGTCCCGCCGGCAAAACTGCCAGCGATGATAAACTTAAAAATCGATTTACGCGAATCCAAATACAGGAATGTCTTCGGCCAACGACGAGAAAAAAGACCGCGGAAAGATTCGTAAAGTTTATTGATTATCGCCATAAATAATGAAAAATTAATTCTGCCACTTATAGCCCTGGAAAGTCCAAGCTACTAAGGCCTTAGTTTGCTTGAAACGGTCGTTCTTACTAACGCCGTTTAAGACCACCGAAACGATTTCCCGGCCCTCTTTATTCTTGAACTGGCCGACGAAACAGTAGCCGGCTTTCTCAGTATAACCAGTCTTACCACCTTCCAAAAAAATTGAATCACTCAAGTCGCTGCCCAAAAGATAGTCGGTTGACTCTACTCTCTTATTCTTCCCGTCCAAGGTCTTGAATTCATAATTTTCCGTCAAGGTTGCCCGCTTGATGTCCTCATTCTTCAAGGCGACCCTAGCTAGGCGGGCAATATCTTTAGCGGTAGATAAATTATTGTCGCTTAAGCCGGTCGGATCGACAAAACTAGAATCGAACAAGCCCAGCTGCTTAGCTTTCAGGTTCATTTTCTTAATGAATTCTTCCTCACTCAAGCCGGTGGCATGCACTAGGGCTAAAGTAGATCCGTTGTCAGAAGCGACCAGGCTGGAATAAAAAAGATCTTTTATCCTGACTTCTTCTCCTAAGAACAGAGAAATCTTGCCACCCTCAACCTTATCTTCCGGCTTGATCTTATAGACTTCTTCCCAGCCGGGATTATGGTCAAGAAAGACCAAGGCGGTTAGCAGCTTAGTGATGCTAGCTAAAGGCTGCTTGATATCGGCATTCTTTTCCCAGAGGAAACTATTGGTCGAGACATCGAAGATGACCGCCCGATTAGCCGGGATAACCGGATCTTGCCAGCCGGAAATCCGTTCCGCCCTAGGGATATCTTGACTGAGAGGCAAACGGTTCTGGTGCAAGGCTTGGCAATCAGCCGACAAGGGCACCGGACTCGGAGATATATTTAATTGTATAAACAATAGGTAAAGTAAAAGATTGATGAAGGTAGAAAAACACATAAGCGGAAAATTAAGCGGTCGCGGCTAAAGCCTGCTCCAAGCTAGGATTCTGATGCAAACGTTCATAATCAGGCAGGTCGCTGACCTGTCTCAAGCCTAGGAACTTAATAAAATCTAAACTGACATTGTAGTAATTCTCATTCTTCTGCTTATCGAATTTCTCTTCAATCAAGCCCCGCAAGAGGAGATTCCTGATAATCAAGCTGCAATTAACCCCTCTGACTCTCTCAAGTTCCAGCTTGCTCACCGGCCCGCGATAGGCGATTACCGTTAAGGCTTCCAAGCTAGGCTGGGTCAGCTCGCCATCCGTTTCATCCTTGAGAAACTCTTTAACCAGAGCAGAATTGGCGGCCGCCGTCGTCAGTTGATAGCTATCGCCTTGCTTAATCAGCTGAAAACCTCGATCTGATTCGCTATATGATTGGCTCAACTCTTCCAAGCTAGCGCTGATTAAACTGGTTTTTTCTTTAGTTAAAACCCCTAGCTCTTTCAAAGATAAAGGCTTAGGAGAAATGAACAGCAAAGATTCTAATTGGGACGCTAAAGACATATTAATTATTCTTAATTAAATGAATCTCGCTAAATAGCTCGACCTGCTCGAAGAGAAGCTCTCTCTGTTTGGCTAATTCCAGAACTGCTAAGAAACTGACGATCACTTCGGTCTTATTCCGAGCGCGGGAGATCAGGCTGTTGAAGCTAAACTTGATTTCTTTACTCAAAGCTAAGCGAACCGCACCGATAATATCTTCGATACTGACTTTGCTTTCCAAACTGGCCTCCGGCAATTTCGTCTCAGTCAGCTCTAAGCGCTTAATAATTTTCAAGATTTCAATTCGTAAATCTTCCGCCTGCAAATTCCTGGGCGGCAAGAAATCTGGTAAGCTCAAGCGCTTCTTATTTTTCGACCAATCAGGCGTATAAAGGAAATTGTTCTGGGCGATAATATTGGCGATCTTCTCGCTCGCCTTGATAAATTCCTGATACATCCGCAACTGATCCTTAAGGTCATTAATTTCAGCCTCATCCTCCTGGCTAGCTAGATAGGGCAAAAGAGCGCGCGATTTGATAAACATCAGCTTAGCCGCTAAGACTAAAAAATCAGCCATTTCTTCAGGATCGATATCGCTTGCCTTCTGCAGATGCTCGACATACTGGTCCGCGATCTTGGCTAGATTTATTTCCGTGATATCCAATTCTTCCTTCTCGATTAACTGCAAGAGTAAGCCGAGCGGTCCCTGGAATTTTTCAGTAGAAAAATCGATCATACTTATTTGATAAATCCGGCCGCCGTCAAATTACGAATGCCACACCAATAACCAGCTCGATGGTTATCAAAGCTAGTCATAGGCGCATAGAGAAAAGTTGATTGGTTATCTACACGGCTATCGGTTCGAAAATTAGCACATAATTCAAAACTGTCTTCGCTTAGCTTATTATAGCTTATCTTCTCGGCGCTAGGATTTAAAGGAGAAAAACGGGCCTCCTTCTCTAACTCGGCTAAATCAGCAGGCAGTTTCTTATAGCGGCTGAAATAATCATTAACCGCGCTCTCGATGTTATACATGTTGCTAGTAATCGCTCGATCGAACAGCTTATCACGCGCTACTTTTGGTGATTCCACGTAAAACCAGGCGGCTATAAAAACAGCTGTGACTATCACGAGAGAAAGGTAGAAATATATTTGGAAAAAAATACTGGGACGATTGAACTCTTGACGCCTGAGGTCGAGAAAATAAAAAGAAAAGATGATAGAAGCTAGAACAAAGATGCTAAGCGCTTTAAAGACAAAACGCCAAGTCAGTTCTCCGGACAAGAAATTGTTGATTACACCGATCATCACTCCCAGGATTATGATGGAAGAAACTAGCAGGATAAAATAAGTCAGCCAGCGGCGCAAGGGGGCATCTGGAGCTAGCTCCCCCTTTTTCAAGCCTTGATAGATAAAACGAGAAATAATATAGAAAACCGGGGTAGCAATAATCAGTGAGGAAATCGCGAATTTTAAAGCCGAGTTAGAAGCACCGGCGTAACTACTAAGAATATCCGGCACGTTCTTGTCAATGATCTGGAAAAGGATCATGCCGACAGAAATACTCATAAACACTAAAGCCGCAAAAGATAAAAGGTAATAAAAGGCATATTTAGCGTTGTGTCTTGAACTCATAAAATTTGAGTTTATTTTTATTTAATAACAAAAAAATGACAAATTGGTGATTTGAAGAATTATTTGTCTAATCTTAGCTATTTAATTACTAATATATTTTAGCTTATTTTCTAAATTTTAGCAAGAAAAAAACTGTCGAAAACTAAGCTTATCCGCTTCTCAATGTCGCTTATTTTTATTTGAAAATAAGCCTAAAAATCGGAATAATGATATTCTAAGAACAATTTTAGCAAACGATTTAATTCTTTTAAATCATGGCTACTGAGAACTATTTTCCTTAAATTAGCAAATTCGAAATCAACGGCCAGACGTAATAGACGAATGACATTATCTCCTATCTTATAGACTGTTTCCGGAGGCGAAGCCATGCTTTGAAAACAACGCGAACAGAGCAAACCACCGCGCTCAATATCAAGGTAATTATGGCCGGGCGTAATCAGTTCCCCGGATTGGATGCAAACTGCCAACTCCGGGCTGGTCCCCAAAATGGCCAGCAACTTAGCTAGGAAAAAATTATAATAAAGGAGACCCAAGCTTTGGCTCAAACCATCGTCTTCACCGGATAAGGATTCTAAGTAACTTTCCAACAAGATGAACAAGGATGGATCGGCCTGGCTTGATCTTACCAAGCGATCGAAGAGCTTAAGAGCTTGACCGGCAAAATAAACCTTATTTAAATCAGACTTTAGATCATAGAAAGAGTTGAGGCTCCAGGCGCTAGCTATATAATCATGGTGACGGCCCCGCAATATCAGTAATTCGCATAAATTAAAAGGTTCGAGATGACCCGCTAATTTCGAGCCTGAGCGCCTCAAGCCGCGCGCCACCAAATCCAGCTTACCAAAACTCCAGGTAAAGACCCGGAGTTGCATATCGGCTTCATGCTTCGGCTGACGGCTTAAAACTATGGCTTTGGTAAGTTTTGAATCTTCTTCCATAAAACTGGCTAATCAATCATTTTTATCTAAGAAATCCTGCAAAATAACGGCGGCGGCGATCTCATCCCTTCCGGCTTTGACCTTATCAGAGCCGAATAGAGCATCAGCTCCTTTACTGCTTAACCTTTCATCTACTAGGGCTAAGGGCAAATTGCTTTGCTTTTCTAAATTATCCTTGAACGCCTGCCAGAATTGGTTAAGCTTGCCTTGGCCACTCAGTTTCAAAGGGACGCCTAGGACTATCACCCCAACCTCTTCTTCGCTGATTACTTTCTGGACCGCCCATAGGCTATCAACAGTCTTAAAGGGTAAGGCCAAGCGGGTTTCTTCATCAGCTAAGGCCAGACCTATCCTTTTTTCCCCCCAATCGATCCCTAAATATTTCATATGATTATAAAGCAGTTATAATTTCAGGCCCGGCGTCGGTAATAGCGACGGTATGCTCAAAATGAGCGCTCAAACTCTTGTCGGCACTGATAATGGTGAAGCGGTTCGGAGCGATCTTAATCCGACTGCTTCCCAGGTTGATCATCGGTTCGATCGCTAAAACCATGCCGGGTTGCAGAACTAGATTGTCTCGAGAATTATTAGGTATAACATAATTGCAAACGTTCGGCTCTTCATGGGCATAATGGCCGACACCGTGCCCCACTAAATCACGCACTACGCCATAGCCGTGGCTTTCAGCTAAAGTCTGAACTGCCCGGCCGATGTCGTTGAGAGTATTGCCCGCTTTAGCCTGCTCTATCCCCAGCCATAAGCAATCATGGGTTACCTTGATCAACTTCTTAGCTTCACGGCTAATCTTGCCGACGGCCACGGTCGCGCACATATCGGTAAAATAACCGCCCAGAGGAGAATGGGGATTGCGCGGCGCTCCCAATTTCAAACGCAGCTTATCATCAGCCGGCCATTCCATCCCTAAATCAATATCGACAATATCGCCGCTATTTAAAATCCGACTAGGCAAGGCGGCGCCATGGACGACTTCATCATTGATCGAAATGCACAGGATGGAAGGAAAAAATATCCCTCCGCCCATGTCATAATCCTTAAAAGCGGGTCGGCCGCCAGCTTCGGCCATAAGCCGAGCGGCTTTAGCTTCCAGTTCAGCCGTACCTAAACCGGGCTTTACCTCTTCGATCAAGCTCTTTAATATGCCAGCCAAGATTTTACCCCCAGCCCGCATCACCCTTATCTCTTCCTTGCTTTTGAAATAAATCATAGATTAATTAGCGCTCTTCAGTTCCCTATTAGCTCTAATGGACAGGAATAAGAAAATACCTAATAGCACGACAGTGTTAAGCGGGGCCACCCAGAAAGGATATTCTTTACCGAAACTCTCTAGGATCATTAAGATGCCCAACATGCCGATGGAATACATAGCGCCATTTTTCAGATAAGAGAACTTAGCAATCAGATTCAAGCCGCGGATAGTGAATTCTCGGACGACGAAAGCCCCTAAGCCGTTGCCGATAATGATTAAGGGTACGCTCATGGTGAAGGCGAAGGCACCGATGACGCCATCGATAGAAAAGGAGGCATCCAGGACTTCTAGATACAAGATCTTACTCCAAGCGCTGATATGCGGGCTGAGCAGCTGCTTTTCTTTCTCTTCGGCGTTGCGCTTAAAGCCATCAGTAATGAAAAAGGTAGAAATGCCGATGGTCGAAGCTAAGGCTAACATCGGATTTACTTGTAAAGATAAATAGATGATAAAGGTGGAAAAAATGGAAGAGAAAGCATAGAACCAGACCCCCTGACGGTGGATAAAACCTTCGACGAAAAAAGCATATTTCTTCTCTTCCAAGAATAACCAGGCTAAAAAAACGAAAAAAAGATAAACTCCGCCCCCTAAAAGCAATAGAGGCTTGGAGGCGGCGAGCGACTTCTCCACTGCTTCCCCGCCGGCAAAAGCGACTCGGAAAATATCCCCTGGGCTTAGGGCTGGATTAGCGATCCAAACGATTAAAAACGGCAAGACGCCACGGACAATGAAGACGGCGAACAGAAGGCCCCAAATTAAAAACCAACGCCGGAATTTCGGCGGCATCGTCTTGAGGATGTGAGCATTAACAATAGCATTATCAATACTACTGATAACCTCAAAGACCATTAAACCTAGGATGATGACGAAAATTTCCATATTAATCACGTGAAAAATGCTTTAATATCTTTTTAAAATCGCTTTTATCATTTCTGGTCAGGGGGACGGAGCTGCTATTTCTAAGTTGTTGGATAAGCTTTAAGCGGTCTAAGCGATTAAACCCGCCTAAATGGTTAACTTTTAACATATTATCTTTCCGAGACAGGACTTTTTCAACGTCCGGCAAATTATCGGCGAAATTTTCAAATTCTGGATTATGGTAAACTAAATGATGTAAACTTTTGTGCAAAGAATTAGGACCGCTAACTCGTAAATGACCTACCTCTGGCAAGCTGTCTAAACGGCTTGATTTAGCTGATAAGCGCTTATTAGGATTCAAACCGACGCCTCCGTCGACTCCCTGCCCATGGCTTATAGGGGGACTCTGTGGCCGATAATTATTATTATTTAAAGGCAAGGGGTTAATCGGATTAATCATAATAAAAAATATTAACGACTTTGCACCTATGGCCTCAGCCATAAAACTTAGTCTGTCTTAAAGCTCTCCAAGATATCCTTGATAGTCTCAAGATCCTGATGAGTCAGATTAAGTTTCAAGCGGTTCTGATACAGGTGGTAGGAATCCTCCCTAATGGTATAGCCGGAGACCCCAATCCCCTTCCTAATCTTATCCTTATACTTATGCACCAGGTCCAAAATCAAAGATTGGTTAGCCTCATTTAAATGCCGGAAACTCGGTTGCTTGCGCAAGAGCTCGTCAAAATGCTGTTCAATCTGGTAATCTGTCAGATTCTTAGCATTCTGGAATACGCTTTTTATATCCATATTTGTAGCTTTATACTTAAATTATAGCAGAAATATTGAATAAAAAAAGAGCTGGTTTTAAGCCAGCTCGAATCGATTAATCACTGTGGACCCAAATAGCTCCGAGTGAATCCCGCCTTACCCTAATCACTGGATGGTGCAGGCTAAGCCTTACCAGGATATCATTAACGATTTGCGATTTAGGGGCTATTCCTTTGTTTTTAAGAATCTCCAATAAAGTCAGAGATAAGGGCTTGGGCATAGAGACGATGTCGTTTATGACCAATTGTTTCAGGTGTTCTTCCCTGTCTATAAACATGATTTAGGTTTTTTTGTTATAGATTACTTGATTAATTGAATATTTATTATTTTAAATTATAAGCCGTCATACTCGCGCATCGTTAGTTGCGACTCTATCTGCTTGACTGTCTCGATTACCACTGAAACGACGATCAAAAGACTCGTACCGCCGACCGCCAAAGACTGCATGCCGGTGAAATAACGCATGATCAGAGGCAAGATGGCGATGATGCCTAAGAATAAAGCACCGACCAGGATTATCTTGTGAGTAGTGTTAGCTAGGTAATCACTCGTGTGCTTTCCTGGCCTGATGCCCGGAATAAACCCGCCCTGCTTCTGTAAATTTTCCGCTATCTGAGTCGGATGAAAAACGACTTCGGTGTAGAAATAGGTAAAGATAAAAACTAATAAGAAATAAGCGATGCCGTAAAAAAGCTGGTTATTGAACAAGGTGATCACCCATTGAGAAAAATTAGCAATCCAGGCGGTACGGGCATGCAAGAAAAATTGAGCCATCATCGGCGGCAATAAGACGACGGAAACCGCAAAGATAATCGGGATTACGCCCGCCATATTAACCCGTAAAGGCAGATGGGTGCTAGTGCCGCCAAAAGCGCGGTTACCCCTAATTTGCCTAGCGTATTGGACCGGAATATTTCTCTGAGCTTCATTGATCATGACTACGCCCACGATTGTTATCAAACCGATAACGATAAAACCGAGCAGAAGGAAAAGCTGAGTCTGGTCAAAGGTCAGAGCTAATTGTTTGAGAGTTTGAGGAATCGCGGCGACGATACCAGCAAAGATAAGGATGGAAATACCATTACCGATCTTCTTCTCGGAAATAAGTTCTCCAAACCACATTAGCAACATAGTGCCGGTCGTAATTGTCAGTAGCATCAAACCGAAATCAAAGGGGCTGATGCTGCCCAAAATACCAGAAGAAGAACGGCGTAAAAGGGTAATCATGCCATAAGCTTGGACTAAAGCTAAAGGAACGGTGGCATAGCGCGTCCACATATTTATTTTCTGGCGGCCAGCCTCCTCTTTCTGCATCTCTTCAATCTTCGGAACGATCATACCTAAAAGCTGGAAAATGATCGAAGCGGTGATATAAGGGGCGACGCCCATCATGACAATAGAAAAATTATCCATGCCGCCGCCGGAAAAAAGATTTAATAAGCCTAAAAATTGGTTAGAAGCGAACAAGTTCTTTAAAGCCACCGCGTTGACACCAGGAATCGGGATGTGGGCCGCCAGACGGAAAACCAAGAGTATCCCCAAGATAAACAAGATGCTGCGCCGTAAATCCTTGGCCTTCCAAATTTGTTCGATTTTAGCAAACATATATTTAAACGAAAATTATTCGCTGATTTATAAAATTACTGAGCGAGTTGGCCTTTAACCGCCTGGGACATCTTGACGCCAGCAAATTTTACTTTGACAAGTAATTTTTCCTTACCAAGAATCTTGACCGGCAAAGCCTTATCTAAGATTATATTCTTAGCTAATAAAGTTTCCGGGCTAACCAATTCTTGATCCTTGAAATTAGCATTGATTGACTTGACGCTAACAATCTGATTTTTGGGATAAACTGATTTAAAACCACGCAACTTAGGAATTTTCAAAAGCTGTTTCTTCATGCCTAATTTCTTCAAGCCGCTGACGCCCGAACGTGATTTTTGGCCTTTAAGTCCTCGGGTGCTATAGGTCCCATGCCCAGAGGCGTTACCACGGCCGACCCGTTTCCGTTTCTGGTTGGCACCTTGAGATTTTTTAATAGAGTTAAGTGATAGCATATTGGCTAAATTATTATTTGCTTGCTTCGGCCTCCGCTTTACCCTTATCGGCTTTGGCTTCTACTTTTTTCAATTTCCTTAAAGCTTCGATCGTACAGCGGGCGTTATTAATCTTATTATTAGTACCTAAGACTTTACTGGTAGCATTCTTGACTCCAGCTAACTCTAAAAGGACGCGGGTAACCCCACCGGCGATGACTCCCTTACCCTTCCTAGCCGGTTTGAATAGAATTCTAGCAGCCCCCTGGACTTCGAAGATGGAATGAGGAATGGTGTCCTTTACCATCGGCACGGTAATCATGTCTTTCTTGGCCCGATTAACAGCTTTGTTGACCGCCATAGTGACATCAGCGCCCTTGCCGACGCCGACAGCCACCTTGCCTTTCTTATCACCGATAGCTACACAAGCTCGGAAATTCATTCTTTTGCCTCCAGCCATAACTCTAGTCACGCGAGCAATATCTAAAATCCTCTGTTCGAATTCATCACGGTTAGCTTCACGACCACGGTCGCCGCGCTTAAAAGGACGGGCGGGACCTTTCTTTTTCTGTCCATCGCCATAAATATCCTTAGCCACGGTGCTGGCGGCCTGGGCATTAGTATCAACTGCTAAATTTTTTTTATCGTCTGCCATATGATATAAATTATACTAATTAAAATTCCAAACCGCCTTCTCTGGCGCCTTCAGCCGCCGCCTTGACTCGGCCATGGTATTTATAAGAACCGCGATCGAAAACGACTGCCTTGATTTTCTTATCCGCCGCCTTTTGGGCTAGCAGCTTACCTAAAGCCGAAGCGAGCTCGATCTTGCCGGCAGTCTTGGCCTTAATCTCGCGACTGTGGGCGCTAACGAGGGTGATAGCTTTCAAATCATCAATCAGCTGCAGGTACATTCCCGCATTAGAACGAAAGACACAGAGACGAGGCTTCTGGTCCGTACCCTTTATTTTAGACCTAGTCCTAGCTTGGCGTCGAGCGGTCTTCTTATTTTTTAGAATACTCTTGTTCATATGAAAATTTTATTTGATATTATTTGCCTTTAGCGGCAGCCTTACCAGCTTTGCGGCGGATGACTTCATCGCTGTATTTGACACCTTTACCCTTATAAGGCTCCGGCTTTCTGATCTTACGGATACGAGCGGCGGTCTCACCGACTAATTTCTTATCGATTCCGCTCAAAGTAATGGTATTAGCTTCCACGACGGCACTGATGCCAGCTGGCAACATGAATTCCACCGGATGGGAAAAGCCCAAATTCAAGGTTAATTTCTGGCCGCTGACGCTAGCCCGATAACCGACACCGTTGATTTCTAATTTTTTGGAAAAACCCTGGCTTAAGCCTAAGACCATATTATTGATCAAGCTCCTGTATAAACCCCATAACGCTCCGGAATTCTTATAGGCAGGGTTATTAACGACAGAGATTTCGCTCTCGGAGATATTAATACTAACAGCCGGATGCAGAGCTTGCTTCAATTCGCCCTTAGCGCCTTTGACCACGATAAAACCGTCGGCTATTTTAGCCTGGATACCGGCGGGCAAAGTAATGGGTAATTTTCCTAAACGTGACATATCTTTATTGCTTTAGTTATTTATTAATAAATCTCGCCAATCACTTCACCACCTACTTTAGCGCGTCTGGCTTCAAAATTAGTCATCAAGCCGGATGAGGTGGAAATAATTGCCATGCCTAGATTATTTAAAACGCTAGGGATATTATCCTTATCAACATAGATACGCAGGCCGGGTTTGCTGATGCGCTTGATCGAGGTGATATGGGGACGTCCGTTCTTGTGATATTTCAAGACTAAGCGGAGCTCGTCAAAATTATTACTCGCGCCATTCAAGCCGCCAGGAACAACGTTCGCTTCTTTAATCCAGCCTTCGCGGGCTAAAATTTTGGCTACTTCCAATTTCACCTTGCTCAACGGCAAAACCACCTCCGCCTTTTTGACTGCGGCAGCATTCCGGATGCGCGTAAACATGTCTGCGATTGGATCTGTCATAATATTGATTAATTAAAAATTTACATTATTTTAGATTACCAGCTAGCCTTCTTGATTCCTGGTAAATCTCCATTATCGGCTAATTCCCGAAAACAAATACGACATAAATCAAAGGCGCGCATATAGCCGTGGTTACGGCCGCAACGCCAGCACCGATTAATCTTACGGGTGGAAAATTTCGGTTTTCTTTTTGCTTTAACGATTAAGGCTGTTCTTGCCATACAAATATGAAAATTAATTACTTATTATCCTTTTTAAAAGGTATGCCTAAAAGACGGAAGAATTCCAATCCGGAATTTCTGTCTTGGGCACTAGTCGCCAAGCAGACTTCCAAACCGAAAAGGTTATCAGCGTCTTCCACTTTTATTTCTAAGAAGGAAGAGCTTTCCTTAACCCCGATCGTCAAGTTGCCATTTCTATCAACTGATTTTTCGCTGATACCGCGGAAATCGCGGACGCGAGGAAAAGTGATATTGATCAATTTTTCTACAAAATCATACATCCTCTGGCCGCGCAGGGTCACCATAGCACCAATGACCATGCCCTCTCTGATCTTGAAAGCGGAAATCGATTTCTTGGCTTTAGTCAAAACCGGCCTCTGGCCGCTAATCTTGATAAGCCCCTGTTCTACGGCTGCTACTAGCTCCTTCTCTTTCGCTTGGCGACCGAAACCGACGTTAATCACTACTTTCTGTAAACGCGGTACTAAGAAACTATTATTTACGCCCAAAGTCTTTTTCAGCTCTGGTAATATTTGTTTTTGATATTTTTCTTTTAATCTCATATATAGAAAGATTAGACTTGGCTTAATCGATTACCTCTTGGCACTTTTTGCAAGCCCGGTATTTTTTAGGCTTCTTGCCTTCGGCTTGATTGATGAATTTATGGGCGACTCTGGTAGCCTTGCCGCATTTCGGACAAATCAAGGCGACATTGGAAACATCGATAAAAGAAGGAAATTCTATCCGTTGACCCTTCTCACCTTGGCGACGCGGACGTAAGTGCTTAATTAACAGGTTCAAGCCTTCAACGCTCAGTTTGCCTTCACTGGGGATGGTTTGCAAAACTTTGCCCGTCTTGCCCCGGTCTTTGCCAGATAATATTTTTACTTTGTCGTTTTTTTTGATATTCATATATTTGCCAATGCTTTTAAGCTTAAAGGACCTCTGGGGCTAAAGAAGCAATCTTCACAAAACCGGCTTTTCTGATTTCTCTAGCGACCGGACCAAAGATACGGGTACCTTTCGGGTCTTTCTTCTCCTTATCAGTGATAATCACACAGGCGTTATCATCGAAACGGACGTAGGAGCCATCAACCCGGCGAATCTCTTTCTTGGTGCGCACGATCACGGCCTTAACCACGTCGCTTTTCTTGATAGGAGCATGGGGAGTCGCTTCTTTAACTGCACCGACGATAATATCGCCCACGCCAGCGTAACGGCGCTTATAACCTCCCAAAACCTTGATGCACTGGATCAATTTAGCTCCGGAATTATCGGCTACTTTTAAATATGTTTGGACTTGAATCATATGTTTTTATTTAATAACCCGCCAGCGCTTATCTTTGCTCAAAGGGCGGCATTCCACAAAAGTTACCTTATCACCGGTCTTGAATTCATTTTTCGGATCATGAACTTTATAGCGAGAGCTGACGGTGTAGCGCTTCTTATACTTCGGATTGATCTTGACGCGCTCGACTTTGACTACGATGGTCTTATCGCTCTTGTCACTAACAACCACGCCGCTGAATTTTTTGCGGATAACGATTGGCGCTTCAATTTTGGCTTCACTTTTAACTGGCATAATTTTAAAAACTTATTTTTTAAGAGAGGAAACCTTTAGCTGCGTAAAAACCCGGGCGATCAATTTCTTGACATTCCTGATCTCTCTGACATTTTTTAATTGCTTATTAGAATCTTTAAAACGCAAGTCGCGCAGCTTCTCCTGCTCCAGGCTTAGTAAGGCCTGAAGTTCGGCGGAGCTTTTACTTTTTAATTCTTGGCTATCCATATATTTATTAGCTTACTTTGCTTACGAATTTACATTTTACCGGCAATTTATAGGCGGCGAGCTCTAAAGCTTCTTTAGCGGTCTTAGCGTCTACTCCTTCCAGTTCAAACATGACCATGCCAGGCTTCACGACGACTACATAATGATCAACCGCGCCTTTACCTTTACCCATCGGCAATTCTCCGCCATGGGCGGTTACCGGCTTATCAGGAAAGATTCTGATCCACATCTTACCACCCTTCTTGATATATTTCGTGATCACGCGCCGAGCGGCTTCAATCTGTCGGGAAGTCACCCAACAAGCGCTAGTGCTTTTTAAGCCATAACTGCCAAAACTAATATTAAGCATCCGGCTGGCTTTCCCGCCCTGGCGACGCTTATGATCCTTGCGGTGTTTTGTTTTCTTTGGCATTAACATATTTTGGTAATCTTAATTTTCTTAATTAGCTCTCCTTCTCTTGGTTAAAGATTTCTCCGCGATAAACCCATACCTTGATACCGATGGCGCCATAACTAGTATGGGCCGCTCCGCGAGCATAATCGATATCAGCTCGCAAGGTGTGAAGCGGTACTTTTCCTGAAACTAATTTCTCGGTCCGAGCGATTTCCGCACCATTCAAACGGCCGCCAATTACCACCTTCACTCCCTGGGCTCCGGCTCTTTCCGCCTTGCCGATAGTCTGCTTCATCACTTTCCTAAAAGGCATTCTCTTTTCAATATCTAAAATCATCGATTGAACTAATATCTGAGCACTCAAATTCGGACGACTAACTTCTTTGATATTCAAATTTATTTCTGACAAACGGAAATTCTTTAAAAATTTATCATGAATCTTCTTTTTCAGTTCTTCGGCGCCATTGCCGCCACGGCCGATGAGCACGCCTGGCTTAGCGGTAAATAAGCTGACTTCAATCTTATTCAAACCGCGGGCAATCTCCACTTTGTCGATCCCAGCTTCTTTGAACTCTTTGATCAAATATTTTCTCACCAAAACATCCTGCTTAACATTCTTGATATAAGCGGTTCCCGATTCGAACCAGGTAGACGCCCAGCTCTTAGTGATCCCCATGCGGAATATTTTTGGATTTACTTTTTTTCCCATAGTATTAAAAATTTAAATCAATTAACCGCTCTTGCGATGAAAAACCTTGGTAGCAAAGCCCTTACCTCCTTTAGCTTCACCTTCTTCAACGGCTTTAGCTTTATTGGCAGGACTTTTCTTGCTAATCTTGCTTTCAGCCTCTTTAGCGATTTTCTCAAGCTTAACCGGTTTTTCTAATTTAGTTTCTTTCTTAGCACTCTTGCCGCTAGGATTAATCTCATCTAAGACAACATGGATATGGCAGGCCCGCTTTCGGATAGAAGTAGCTCGGCCGTGAGCCCTGGGAAACCAGCGCTTTAAAGTAACGCCTTCATCAACTGTCAAAGACTTGATATATAGGTTATTTTTATCCAAATCATAAGTATTCACCGCGTTAGCAGCTGCTGATTTTAGAACCTTAGCTAAGGGTTCGGCCGCTTTCTTATTTATGAATTTCAATTGGTCTAAAGCTGTGCTCAAAGGAGCTTTGCGCACCAAATCAGCCACCAGGCGTACCTTCTGGGGTGACATTCGCAAATGATTCAAATTAGCTTTTATTTCCATAGAATTATTGATTACTTAGCACCTTTAGCTTGGGCCTTAGCCATCTTACCGCCATGGGTTACAAATTTCTTGGTGGCCGCAAATTCTCCTAAGCGATGGCCGACCATGTTTTCCACTACGTAAACCGGGACATGGGTCTTGCCGTTATGGACGCCGATGGTAAAACCAACCATTTCCGGGGTAATAGTACAAGCCCGATCCCAAACCTTGACTACCGACTTATCGCCAGCCTTTAGGTTTTGAATCTTTTTTATAATCCTGGGATTAACGTATGGTCCCTTTTTTAGACTTCTGGACATATTTATAAAATAAATTTAATTGCTTATTTACGCTTACGGCCACGGCGCTTGATAATCAAGCGGTCAGAAGAGTGCTTGCGTCTGGTCTTAACGCCTAAAGCGAGCTTGCCCCATTTGGTCTTCGGAGCTTTCAAGCCGATCGGCTGGTTGCCTTCACCGCCGCCATGAGGATGATCAACCGGATTCATGGCTGTACCGCGGACAGTCGGCCTGATGCCTAAACGACGGCTACGGCCGGCCTTACCTAAACTGATATGGCGACGATCCGGGTTGCTAACCTGGCCGACAGTGCACAAACAATCTTTTTTAATTAACCTGATTTCTCCTGAAGGCATCTTAACCTGGGCATATTTCCCTTCGACGCCCATGACGCTGACAATATTGCCAGCTCCGCGAGCAATCTTGGCTCCTCGACCCGGTTCTAATTCCAAACAATTGATAGCGACGCCAGCGGGAATAAATTTAACCGGCAAAGCGTTACCTGTCTTGATTTCGATCAAGTCCTGGGAACTCATCAATTTATCTCCCAGAGCTAAGCCGACTGGAGCGATGATATATCTCTTTTCGCCGTCAGCATAAGCAAGCAGGGCTAAACGAGCGCCACGATTAGGATCATACTCAATAGTTTTAACAACGGCTGGTATATTAAATTTATCGCGCTTGAAATCAACGATCCGGATAAAGCGCTTTGCGCCTCCGCCACGATGTCTAACAGTTATCTTGCCTTGGGCATTACGGCCGCCCTGTCTTTTCTTGATGAGCAATAAGCTCTTCAAAGGCTGGGTGCTGGTAATATCCTTAAAATCGTCAAAAGTGGCTTCACGTCGACCCGGAGTATTAGCTTTTACTTTTTTAATTCCCATATAATTTAATGATTGAAACTATAATATTAGACGCCTTCGTACATCTTAATCGTCTGTCCGGCGGCTAAAGTGACAATGGCTTTTTTCCAATCCTTACGATTACCGCGCACTCGGCCACGAGTCACCTGTTTGCCTTTGACATTAACCAGATTAACGCCGAGGGGTTTAACGTGATAAACCGAAGCGACCGCTTTGGCAACTTCAATCTTATTAGCTCTTGGAGCCACCATAAAGACATACTGGTTCTGGGCGCTCAAATTGGTTGCCTTCTCCGTGACCAAGGGCTTGATTAATATCTCGTGAGCCCTTGAGTATTTAACGCTAGCGCTTGATTTCTTGGCGGAGCCAGACTTCTTGCTTGGAGTCTCTCCGGTATACAGATCTTTCATGCTAGCCGGAGCCACGGGTTTGGCTGCCTGGTCATCATTCTTAGTTTTCTTATTGCTAAATAAAGCCATATGATTAGGTAATTTAGTAAAAGCTATTTCTTTGGCTGTTCGTTGAGAACTTTGACAGCCTCAAGGCCGATTAATAGATTCTTATACTGCAAAACGTCTAAGATATTTAAATTCTCGGGATTGATTATCTTCACATCAGCCAGGTTGCGGCCGGAAAATTTAACTTTTTCATCCTTACTGCCGTTGATTAATAGGACACTGCGGCGATCTGATTTAAGGACCTGGCTCTCGATGGCTTTCAAGAATTGATTAAAGGTCTTAGTCTTGAATTCTGGCATTTCCAACTTATCAACGATCACCAAACTCTGGTTAGCTAGCTTATCAGATAGAGCCATATAAAGAGCTTTCTGGCGCATCTTCTTGTTAATCTTTTTAGAAAAATTGCGATCTTTAGTCGGACCGAAGGTAACGCCGCCGCCAATCCAAATCGGAGAACGGCTAGAACCAACGCGCGCTCGGCCGGTTCCTTTCTGTTTCCAAGGCTTCTTGCCGCCGCCCCGGACTTCGCTGCGATCTTTGGTGTGAGCTAAAACCTGGCGCTCATTAGACATCTGGGCGACAATCGCCTGATGCAAAAGATCGGCCTGGGCCTTAAGGCCAAAAACCTTGTCTGTTAAATCGATCTGGCCGACTACCTCGGCTTTTTGATTATAGATATTAGCGCTTAGCGACATAAAATTAATTTTTATTCTTTATTATCCTCAAGAGGCGCCTCCTCAACCTTAACCTCTTCGACTGGCGCTGCTTCTTCAGCTTTGTTTTCTTCAACGGTTTCAACTACAGGGTTTTCAACGGCCACCTCTTCCGCCTTCGCTTTAACAAAGTTTAATTCGCCCGGAGCCTTGATCATAAGGAAACCATTAACTGCTCCCGGAACCGCTCCCTGGATATAAATTATGTTATTCTCCTCGTCAATCTTAACGACCGTTAAATTCTTCACTGTCACTCTGACATTCCCCATATGACCAGCCATCCTAGTACCTTTAAAGACATGGGCCGGACCTTTCGGACCGATGGAGCCAGGCATGCGCAGCTGGTCTTTATTACCGTGAGTCTTGCGACCACCATGGAAACCATGACGTTTGACTACGCCCTGGAAACCTTTACCTTTTGAAGTACCGATAACATCGACTATTTCGCCGTTAGCAAAGCTACTAACTTTAACAAGATCACCTAAATCACAAGCCGGGATAGTTTCTACCCTGAATTCCCTTAAGAAACGAGCCTGAGAATTTATTTTTTTCAAATGACCAGCCTGAGGTTTCTTGATATTCTTAGCCTTCTTTGCGCCCCAAGCTAACTGCAAAGCTTCATAGCCATCCTTATCTTTCGTTTTGATCTGGCTAACTGCACAAGGACCAGCTAAAATCGGGGTCACGGCGATTACTCGGTCGTTCTCCCAAAGCTGAGTCATATTTAATTTTTTACCTAAAATGAATTTCATAGAAATAATAAAAAACTGGTCCGCGTGACCAGCCTTAAAAATTCCAAAAAATTAAAGAAATTTAACTTTGTTGTGAATTTATGTTTGGCTGGTAACCTCCGCTGTGACGCCGCTTCTGCCTTAAACACTTTCCAAATTTATAGAGTTATTTAAGATGTAACGGCTGTTTTTTGGTAAAATTTATTTTAAATTAGCAAAATACTTGCTTTCCTTATATATTACTGCATTTTTATCTCTAAGTCAACACCGGCTGGCAAGTTCAGATTTGTCAAATCTTCGATCGTCTTAGCTGAAGGATCGATAATATCGACCAAACGCTTATGAATGCGCATCTCGTACTGATCACGAGCATCCTTATGAACGAAGGTTGAACGGTTGACCGTGTATTTCTTCTTCTCGGTTGGCAAAGGAATCGGTCCAAAAATAACCGCATCGCTCCTTTGGGCAGTTTCAATAATGGTCTTGGTAGACTGATCAATGATCTTATGATCAAAAGCTTTGATCTTGATCCTGATTTTCTGTTTAAAATCTTTGTCTTCTTTCTTGTTTTCCGACATAGTTAATTTTCTTTAAATAAACACTACAAACCCGCCCATAGGCATGAGCGGGTCAAAGTGATTATTTGATAATCTTGGTCACCACGCCGGCGCCGACAGTGCGGCCGCCTTCGCGGATAGCGAATCTCATCTTATCTTCCAAAGCGATCGGAGCGATCAGCTTGATAGTTAAGTTGACGGTATCGCCAGGCATAACCATTTCTGTACCAGCTGGTAATTCAATCTCACCAGTAACATCGGTGGTACGGATATAGAATTGTGGTTTATAGCCTTTGAAGAATGGTTTATGACGGCCACCTTCGTCTTTACCTAAGACATAGACCTCGGCTTCGAATTCGGTATGCGGAGTGATTGAACCCGGTTTGCATAAAACCTGGCCGCGTTCGACTTCGTTCTTCTTGGTACCACGAAGTAATAAACCGGCGTTGTCACCAGCGCGACCTTCGTCTAACTGCTTGTTAAACATTTCCACTCCAGTAACGGTGGTCTTTTTGGTATCCATTAAGCCAACGATTTCAACTTCGTCACCAACTTTGATGATACCTCTGTCGATACGGCCAGTGACAACGGTGCCACGACCTTCGATAGAAAAGATATCTTCTACCGGCATTAAGAAAGGTTTATCAACGTCTCTCTTAGGTTCCGGGATGTAGGTATCTAAAGCTTCCATTAATTTTAAGATCGGTTCATTATCCGGACCAGTCGGATTTTCCAAAGCTTTTAAAGCACTGCCACGGATAATCGGAGTGGTGTCACCCGGGAATTCATATTTCTTCAATAAGTCGCGGATTTCCTCTTCGACCAAGTCGATGAGTTCTTTATCCTCGACCATATCACACTTGTTCAAGAAAACGATGATGTAAGGGACACCGACCTGACGAGCAAGCACAATGTGTTCGCGAGTCTGAGGCATAGGGCCGTCAGTAGCCGATACGACTAAAACTGCGCCATCCATCTGAGCGGCGCCGGTAATCATGTTCTTAACATAATCGGCGTGGCCCGGACAGTCGACGTGAGCATAATGACGAGCATCAGATTCGTATTCGACGTGGGCGGTAGCAATGGTAATGCCGCGCTCTCTTTCTTCAGGAGCGGCATCAATTTCATTAACGCCTTTCTTAGAGGCTTTCATGCCTTTGGCGTTAAACACCGCCAACATCGCGGCGGTTAAGGTAGTTTTCCCATGGTCGACGTGACCGATAGTGCCAACGTTGACATGGGGCTTAGTGCGTTCAAATTTTTCTGCCATGTTATTGCTTACGGCCCCCAAATCGGGGTTTTCTCCTCTAGGGAAACCAGCCGTTTTAAATTAAAATTTTATTTTATATTAAATAAAAATTACTCTATTTTCTTAGCTCCGCTCTTAATATCCGGCGGAATCTTCCAACTTGGCCGCGGACGGCTTTCTTCTTCTAAAAACTCGCTATTTTCCTGGTTTTTCCACATCAGAATCTCGCGATTTATTTTATCAGTTAAATCTTCATCTGTCAAATTTTTAGATTTTGGCTGATTATCGCTGATTTTATCCCCAGAAATTAGCTTTTCATAAGCTTCGAAATCAACGAGCACGACGGTATCATCCGGAGACTGGCTATCAAAGAAAACGATTTTATCACCAGTTTTTTTTACTAACCTTATAGCTTTTTTTAACTGGTCTAACATATGTTTATATTTTAGCCCTCCTTGATGTTACTACATTTTAGCAGGCCGGAGAACTTAGTTCAAGGCTTAGCGACCGCTCTTCTCCTTAATGCTCTCTAAGATATTCCTTGGCACTTCAGCATAGTGGGAGAATTCCATAGAATAATTAGCTCGGCCTTGGCTCATCGATCTTAAAGAGGTGGAATAGCCGAACATTTCTGCCAAAGGAACTTTAGCTTTAATAACTTTGGTTTTGGAACGATCAGTCATCTCATCAATCTGGCCGCGCTTAGCGTTTAAGTCACCGATGATATTACCCATGTATTCCTCTGGGGTGGTTACCTCGACTTTCATCACCGGCTCTAACAAATAAGCGCCCGCTTTCTGACAAGCATCCTTGAAGGCAAAGATAGCGGCCATCTTGAAAGCGATTTCCGAAGAGTCGACCTCATGATAACTACCGTCGAAGACGGCCACCTTGATATCAACCATTGGATAACCAGCCAACACGCCACCCTGGATCGCTTCCTTAACGCCTTTTTCAATCGCCGGGATAAATTCACGTGGAATGACGCCACCTTTAACTTCATCGACAAACTCATAACCCTTGCCCTGCTCTTGCGGTTCAACTCGCAAATAACAATGCCCGTATTGGCCGCGACCGCCAGATTGCTTAGCATATTTATGCTCGGCTTGAGCCGTGGTCTTAATAGTTTCACGATATGATACTTGAGGCTTGCCGACATTAGCTTCGACGCCGAATTCCCTCTTCATGCGGTCGACGATAATTTCTAAGTGTAATTCACCCATACCAGAAATCAAAACTTGGTTAGTTTCTTCATCGGTTTCAACCCTAAAAGTTGGGTCTTCTTCGGCTAAACGTGATAGGGCTACGCCCATCTTTTCTTGGTCAGCCTTAGTCTTCGGTTCAACCGCGATCTTGATAACCGGTTCCGGGAAAGTAATAGATTCAAGTAACAAAGGATTACTCTCATCGCATAAAGTGTTGCCGGTAGTAGTATTTTTCAAACCGATAATAGCGGCGATATCGCCCGCATAAATCTCTTTAATTTCTTCCCGATGATTGGCATGCATACGGACCAAACGACCGATACGCTCTTTATTGCCGGTAGATGAATTAATGATATAGGAGCCAGCTCTTAAAACGCCCTGGTAAACACGAACAAAACATAGTTTGCCGACAAAAGGATCAGTCGCGATCTTGAAAGCTAAACCAGCAAAAGAAGCGTTATCATCTGATTTGATCGGATATTTCTTTTCCGGGTCGCGTACGTCAGTCGCTTCAATTTCCGGAATGTCTAAAGGTGAAGGCAAAAACTCGCAAACTGCATCCAAAACCAATTGGACGCCGATATTCTGCAGAGCGGTCCCACATAAAACTGGATAAATCTGGTTGGCGATGACGCCTTTTCTGATAGCGGCGCGATATTCCTCTTCAGAAATAGCTTCGCCGTTTAAATACTTCTCAGTCAAAACTTCGTCGCATTCAGCTACTTTTTCCACCATGATATTGTGGTATTCATTAACTTTAGCGACCATATCTTCTGGAATAGCGATTTCTTCAATCTTCTCACCGAAATTACCCGAGAATTTATAGGCTTTTTTGGTTAATAAATCGATTACGCCGCTTAATTCAGATTCAGCCCCGATCGGTAATTGGATAGCAACGGCATTATTATTTAAACGATTCTTGATAGAATCAAGACTCATATAGAAATCAGCCCCCATCTTATCCATCTTATTCACGAAACAGAGGCGAGGCACCTGATATTTATCAGCCTGGCGCCAAACGGTTTCAGACTGCGGCTCTACCCCGGCCTGGCCGTCGAAAACCGCTACCGCACCGTCTAAGACGCGCAAAGAGCGTTCTACTTCAACCGTAAAATCAACGTGTCCGGGGGTGTCGATAATATTAATCTTGTTGTCGCGCCAAAAACAAGTAGTGGCGGCGGAGGTAATCGTGATTCCCCGTTCTTTTTCCTGTTCCATCCAATCCATTTCCGCTGCGCCCTCGTGGACTTCGCCAATCTTATGCTTTTTACCGGTGTAGAATAAGACGCGCTCGGTAAAGGTAGTTTTGCCGGCATCGATGTGAGCCATGATACCGATATTTCTAATTTTATCTAAGGAATAATCTCGGGGCATATTTTATAAAAAATTAAGCTTAAATTAATTAACGAGAAAAATGGGCGAAAGCCTTGTTGGCTTCGGCCATGCGATGGACGGCTTCGCGCTTCTTAACCGCTGCCCCTTCGCCATTAGAGGCGTCTAAGATCTCAGTCGCTAACTTTTCCGCCATAGAGTGCCCTTTGCGTTCTAAAGCGGCCTTGATCATCCAATTACAGCCCAAGAAATAGCGTCTTTCACCTCTAACCTGGAAAGGTACCTGGTAGTTGGCCCCGCCGACGCGCTTGCCGCGTACTTCCACTAAAGGAGAAACTTTCTTCACGGCTTTATTGAAAATATGGCGCGGATCTTGCTTGGTCTTGTCTTTGATAATATTAAAAGCACCATAGACGATCATTTCGGCTCTAGTTTTCTTGCCTCTTTCCATCACATAATTGATGAATTTAGCAATGTTCTTGTCGTTGTATTTTAGGTCGCCCTCGATTTTTCTCTTAGGCGCTGGTTTTCCTCTCATATTTTAGGCACCCTTGATTTATAGCTATCTAAACCAGGGTCTTATTTATGGTTAATTATTATTAAGCTTTTTTAGGTTTCTTGGCCCCATAGCAGCTGCGGCCCTGGCGTCTAGCATCTACACCCTGAGCGTCATATACCCCGCGGACAACTTTGTAGCGGACACCTGGCAGATCCTTGGTTTTACCGCCTTTGATCAAGACGATCGAGTGCTCCTGTAAATTATGGCCCATACCAGGGATATAAGCGGTTACTTCCATGCCGTTAGACAGGCGAACGCGAGCGATCTTGCGTAAAGCGGAGTTCGGCTTCTTCGGAGTGGTGGTAGTAACTTTAAGACATACGCCCTGCTTAAAAGGAGCGCCTTTGGCCGTTACTTTTTTCTTGCGGTGCAAAGAATCAAAACTAGTATGCAAAACCAGGCTTTTCTTAGCCTTTTTAGCGTTTTTGCGACCATGTTTAATCAGCTGATTAATGGTTGGCATAAAAATTTAAAATAAAAATTGCGAATTATAGTTAAATTCGTTTTGGTTTAAATATTAAAACAATCCTGAGCTATCAGGATGTATTTTTATTACTTAATAAATTTAACAAAATTAAAATGATAAGTCAAGACAATCAAGGATAAATGATTTTAAAAACAAGTTTTACTCAATTAGCCGAACCGATGGCCTTAAAAGATCGGATTAAACCGATTATTACCAATAAATTATATTGACTAATATGTCAATATATATTATAATGTTTAGTCAAGCAAATTCAAACTCTGTCTCAACTTATAAGAATCGCCATGCTTCAGCATTCCTTTATAAGAAGCTAGGGTGACCGGATGGGGACTAGCCGATATTTTCTTAATCATCCTCTTTTTTGTGACTGTCCTGATGACCCGATGGTCGCCAAACTCGACCCAACCCAAGAAATCGGAACCGCTGGTCAAAGTTTTTAGGGAAACTTTCTTGGGATGCAGGGATAATTTTAATTCACTCTCTAAAAAACGAACAAGCTTCGACAATAGCCCGACTAGGTCTTCCCGATCCGAACTTAAAATCAAAAAATCATCGGCATAGCGGATATAATATTTAATCCTCAAAGTCCTTTTCACGAATTGATCGAACTCGTTCAGATAAACATTGACCAGGAGCTGCGAAGTTAGATTCCCCAGAGGCAGGCCGACGCCCGGCCGGCCTGAGGTAGCAAAACTATCTATTACCCGGCCGAAAAGCCAAAGCAGGTCCTGATCCTCAATATATTTTGCCAGCAGACCCTTCAACACTTCATGATCGATACTGGCAAAAAATTTCCGGATATCACCTTTCAGGATCCAGGCCGTGTGCCGGCCATTACGGGAAGCCCGGTGGGCATCCGCTCGGAATCTATAGATAGCGCGATGAGTCCCTTTTTCCAAACGACAAGAAAAAGAGTCGGCAATGAAACGACGATCAAAATAGGTATAAGTTTCCCGGTAAAGCAGATGGTGCAAAAGCCGATCGCGGACGGTCGCCTTATGAATATTTCGCGGCTTAGGATCAGAAATATTGAAAGCTTGATAGGGGTCATGGTAATAGGTCTTGATCGCCAGCTCTTCTCTCAACTTCTGGATATTATCCATCAAGCGACCCTGGAATAAGGCAACATCCCGGCGCCGAGATTTGCCGGCTAAAAATTCTTTCCAGGCTAGCAGCAGGTTTTCTAGGCTGATTATTTCTTGATAGCTTTTACTAAATTTTTTCATTTAAACTTATAAAACTATGGCCGTAGCTCTGTTTTCGCCTCTGGTCCTAGTCCGAAGTAAAGAGGCTTATGCCTTATGGTTTAAGGCCTTGGCTGATTTTCCCAAGGTGTATCGTTATAATCTGGGCGGAAAGATTGAAGGGTGTTTTTTAGAACTTTTGGAAAAGATTTTCACCACTACCTATTTGGCCCGTGATAGGAAAAGCGACCAACTCTCGCTGGCTATCGTTAAGCTCGACCATTTAAAGTTCTTCCTGCAACTAGCCTGGGAAAGCAAATGCCTATCAAATAAAAGCTATGCTGATCTATCGACCCGACTGGACGAAATCGGGCGCATGCTCGGCGGCTGGAAAAAGGGCTTAGAAATGAAAACTCCCCCAAGATAGTTGGAGGAGAAAGTCATGAGTTGCGGAACGACCACGCGATGACGATAGTCGGCATTCCAGACGTTGTCATTCTCAAGCCGGTTGACGTTGACGTTAAGACCATCAGGGTTCACGTTCACGTTGGCCACAAAATAATGTATAGCGCGCCTTCCCCGACACCACCGCCCTGACAAAATAAAGAAACGGTTGAATATTACTTGGGACTTAGAAGTCCGCCAGCGCTCCATACCAACTTATGATTTTTGATCCAAAATATCCTTCCTCTCCGGCCCGCATTGACCGGCCGAACTCTCAAAAATATTCTGGAACAGCCTCGGCCCATCAGCCTTGACCAATGAGCGATCCGAAACCATCATTTTATTATATATAAAAATCCCCCGGATGCCAAGCATTTGGTTTTACTCCAAAGTGCTAAGAATCCGAGGGACAAAGGGTCAGCCGCCAAGCGGCTCAAGGTTTTAAGAAACTGAGGGCATAAGTTGCGGAACGACCACGCGACGACGACCGTCGGCATCCCAGACGTTGTCATCCTCAAGCCGGCGGACGACGACGCCCAGGCCACCCGAGCGCACGAACACGAAGGCCACGACTAAGTTCTCGCCAGGATTATTTTCATCCACAGACTGATTTTCATCCTTCTTGATCAGGAAGAAAGTGGCGTTTCCACCCTGGTGAAGCCAGTTGGTGCGGCTTTCGCAGAATTCAATCAGCTGGCTCTGAGAGAGCCATTTCTGTTCCCAGGTACCGGGCAGGGATTTAAAGATGTCCAGAAGAACGGCACTTTGGACCATCTCATGGACTTGAACCAGGGTGGCCGGAGTGGCCACGCCTTTTTTAGTCAGGCCCCAATTTCTAAAGTCAGAATCCAGGAAAGACTTAAAGACTTTTCCAGCCTGGTAAATGAGATCCCGGCCTTTCAGGGCTTTAATCTTGATGACTTCTCCGCTGGAAATCAGACGGAGGATGGGGGGTGGCGTGGTTTCGTCTATTGCTCCTGAAGCGGTGGCTGGCTTGGCTTCAACGGCCTTCTCGATTTTCCTTTTCAGGAAATCATTAAGCTCTTCTTCTGTAGAATTGACTAACTTCTTAAGAGCGCTACCGAACATGGAACCTTCTTTTCTGACCCTCTCGATGGCTGCACCGATGAGTCCGAGACCAGTGTTGTCTAACTTTTCCATTTTTCACTAGTATTTATTATGAACATTATTCCCGTTCCGTTTCCCAACGGATTAGGGCGGTAATCTTAAATTTCAGAACAATGCCCCTCAGAGTCCAAGGAATCCGAGGGACAAAGGGTCAGCCGCCAAGCGGCTCAAGGTTTTAAGAAACTGAGGGCATAAGTTGCGGAACGACCACGCGATGACGACAGTCGGCACCCCAGACGAAGTCACCCCCAAGCCGGAAGACGCCGACGACAAGACCAACAGGGAACACGCGCACGCAGGCCACAAAATAATCTTTACCTTTCTTAAAAAGGAAGAAAGTCCCATAACCTTCCTGGCGCAGCCAGTTGGCATGTTTTCGGCAAAAAGCCTTGATTTGGGCCTGGGTTAAACAGAGCTTATCCAAGTCGCCCCCCAGAGAACCAAACATCTGGCTAAAAGTGGCGTCTTTAGCCATCTCGTAGACCTGGACGGCCGTTCCTGTGGTGGCCTGACCGGCTTCTTTGAGATTCCAATTTTCGAAATCATTATCGATTCCCGAGGGGAAAAGATCGGAAGAGCCGTAGATTATTTCCGAGCCGTCGCAGGCATCAATGATAATTGTTTCACCTTTAGAGATGAGACAAAGAATACCCAATTCGGTTCCGGATGTTCTTTGGTGGTGGAATTTCCCCTCCACAATATCCTGGAGAGCTAAAGAAACTAACTCCGGGTCAAACGGACTACCGCCCTTAAGACGGATTTGGCGTTTAATTTCAAGCATCTGTCCGTCGATGCTGATGTACTGGTCGCCGGTGACAGAAAATTTTGCTGCCATGACAAATAATTTTAAAAGAACCGCAATTAACCCCGCGGATTTGGGGTTATGCTCGATTATTAAGCATTTAAGTAAAATATCATAATGTTAACCATAAGTCAATACTAAAAGAGCTTCTCTACCTATAAAAAAACCAGCTAACATTAGCTGATTTATAGAAAAATAAAGCTGATTCCCTTCTAAAAACTATAACCGGCTATCAGCTTAAACAGAAAATTGACTAGAGGCATTATGAGGTTAAAGCCTAACATTACGAAAAGAATCACAAAAATAAAGCCATATTTCTCTAAGCTGAGATACTTCTCTTCCCATTTAGGGGAAAGGAAGGCGGCTAAGATCTTTGAACCGTCAAGAGGCGGGATCGGCACCAAATTAAAGATCGCTAAAACCAAATTTATATAAATTATAGCCGCGATTAAGCCATTGAAAGTCAAGCTATAAAAAGGCATCAGCCTAAAAACCAAGGCAAAAAAAACAGCCACAATCAGGTTGCCTAAAGCCCCGGCCCCGGCCACCTTAGCCTCTCCCCACTTCCTATCCCTTAAATTATGGGGATTATAAGGCACCGGCTTGGCCCAACCAAAAACGAAGGGCATATGGGAAATAATCATGACTAAAGGCAACAGAAAAGAACCGAACCAATCCAAATGCTTCAAAGGATTAAGGGTGAGGCGTCCCAAATTCTTAGCTGTCGGGTCACCTAAACGGTCGGCCATCCAGCCATGCATATACTCATGGATAACGGCAGAAAATATTAAAACTATCACTTGAAATACGTAAATCATACCTAAAGCTTAGCATAGCTTGATTATTTTTCCAAATCCTGTTAGGATAATAAGGAAATAATTATTAAACACACAGGCCGCGGCCTGTTCTTTGAATTTATGGCAAAAAAATGCGATATCTGCGGCCGCAGCGCAACTAGAGGCGCTAGCCGCTCCCACTCAAAAATCCGAACCCTTAAAAGGCAGAATATCAATCTGCAGGTTAAGAATATCGACGGTCTAAAACTAAAGGTCTGCACCAGCTGTTTGCGCACCCGAGCGAAAAAAGAGCGAGAGATCGCTGAAAAGATCGCTAAGAACAAAGAGAAGATCAGCAAAGCTAAACTTGCTAAGCCCAAGAAAGTTGCTCCAAAAAAGACCAGGAAAGCTAAAAACAAAAAATAAAAAGCTATCAATACTTCAATAAAAACGAGCTTGTTACCAGGCTCGTTTTTATTATCCCCTAATTAGAAAATTCCAGCACGGCCCAGGGAGCGGCCGCCATTATTTTGACACCTATCAAAACCAACTTTAAAAGCAGGTAGCTCGGATAAAAGAGGGCTAAGCTTAAGCTGGGAAAAATAAAGCTTAGGATAATAGCTAAAAGCAAAGTCCACAACAAAAAAGGAAAGATCCAAAGTATCAGTAGATTGCTAATGGGGGCGACAAGCGACAAGCGGCCGAAGTAATAGATTAAAATAGGCGCCGTCGCTAACTGGCAGGCTAAAGTTAGACACATAATATCGCCTAGTTTAGAACCAGATAAAATCTTGACCCGGCGCAGAGCCGGATATATATAGATTATGCCTAAAACAGCGGCTAAAGACAGCTGAAAACCAATATCAGCTTTAAGGAGACGCGGGTTAAAGACCATCATCACGCTGGTCGATATCAGCAAACCGTTAAGCAGATTGGAGATACGGCCGGCCTGATAGGCCCATAAGACTAAGACGCCCATGATAGCTGAACGGAAAGCTGGGGCCTGGAGACCGGTTAATAAAACATAGAAAGCTAAAAAAGCGCTAAGAGCATAAAAAGCGAAACGGCGCCTCAAACCCAAGAATAATAAGGAATTAAGCAATAATACGCTTAAAATAGTGATATGGGAACCAGAAATAGCAATCATGTGGCTCAAGCCAGTGGCGGAAAACCTTTCCCGATTAACTGGATCCAAGCTGCGGCGATAACCCAAAACCAGGGCCTGAGCCAATCCGCTTTCCGGTTCAGGCAAAGACTGTTTAATCTTTCGGGCTAGTGATGCCTTAAAGCTAAATAGCTGGCGCCAGAAGCTCTCTTGATGGCCGACCAAATTTAGGCCTGGATAATAAGACAAAAGATAGATATCTTTAGCCTCCAAATAAAGGGCGTAATCGAAATCTGTAAAATTACGAGGCAGCTCTAGCTTGCCGGAAAGGGTTAGAAGGTCGCCATAATAAAATTCGGGATAGAGCGGGACGCTAGTTAAAATCTTTCCCTTATCCGAACACAAGACCAGCTGCTGCTTATCAAAACTAACTTCTGGTTCAGCACAAACCCTGACAGGCAGGCCGTTATACTTCCCTAGCCGGCTTGGGGCCAGGAATTTATCTGAGCGGCTATTAAGAAAAGAAAATAAGAAAAGGCTGCCGATAAAAATAAGATTTAGTTTCCTCAGCTTCTTAGACATAAAAAAATACTGGTTAGCCACCAGTATCCTAGCATTCTGCTCCTAAATTGCTTCTAAAATTATTATCAAGCCTTTTTCTCGGCCAGCTGCCATTTAAGATAAGCCTCGATAAAAGGTAATAAATTCCCGTCTAAAACCGCCTCAACGTCGCTGGTTTCATAGTTAGTCCGATGATCTTTGACTAAGCGGTTGCCATAAAGGAAATAGGAACGGATTTGCTTGCCCCATTCCGCCTTTTGCACTTCACCCTTTAATTCCCTTTCGGTGTTAGCTTTTTCTTCCAGAGCTAAATTATATAATTTAGCTTTTAAAATCTTCAAGGCGATTTCCCGATTCTGATGCTGAGAACGCTCAGTCTGGCAAGTTACAACGATCTTAGTCGGTAAATGGGTCAGACGGACAGCTGAATCGGTCGTATTAACGCTCTGGCCGCCGGGACCGCTAGAACGGAACACATCCCAACTTAAATCATCCTCTTTGATGACGAAACTGTCAGCCTCAGGCAAATCCGGCATGACTTCTACCAAAGCAAAAGAAGTCTGGCGCAGATTTTCCCCATCAAACGGGGAGACCCTGAGCAAGCGATGGACGCCATTTTCACTTTTCAGGTGGCCATAGGCATAAGGTCCGCTTATCTTCAGAATCACGCTTTTAAGGCCAGCTTCATTGCCATAATTCCTATCCAAAATCTCGACCATCCATGACTTTTTCTCGGCTAAACGCAAATACATCCTTTCCAGCATCTGGGCCCAATCCTGGGCATCGACGCCGCCGGTGCCAGCGTGGACCGACAAGATGGCGTTATCCCTATCATGTTTATCAGCCAAGAGGGTCAAGAACTCTAAATTATTAAAACGCTCCAAGAGCCTATTATATTTCTCTTCTAGATCAGGGGCTAGGGCCTCTTCACCTTCTTTGGCCGCTAAGGCTAAGAATTCTTCGCTCTCCCGTAAATCCTTCTCTAAATCCTGCCAAAGTTTGATTTCATTCATCAGGCTCTCGGCTGCCTGGCTGATTTTGACCGCACTGGCCTGGTCTTGCCAAAAATCCGGATCAGCCATCAGTCTCTGCTGGTCATGGAGCTGTACCAGCTTGGCATCGATACCCAAAATCTGCTTCATTTTCAGACAGCGTTCCCTCAATTCTTCAGTTTTTTTCAAAAGGTTTTCCATAATTTTATTATAACAAAAAAACCGGCGATTGCCAGGCTTCTAAAAAGACCCCGGACCAAATAGCTCAAAACTATTCTTTCCGGGGTGCGATTATAAATGATTCACAAAGACCTAAGCGCGTTTACCTAAAGCAGCGGGACTACTATAAGCTATTGTGCCAGTAATCCATTCAAAGGAAGCAGTCCAACCAGCTAAACCATAACTAAGGTAGCGAACACATAAGCCGTTACCTTCACTGCGATAAATTGTCCCCCAAAAAAGCACCCTTCCCATCTTCCAAGATTCCGGAATAAGCTCTCTGTGCTCTAAAAGATAATCAAGAACATTAGCGTTTAGGACAATCTTTCTTTTAATTTTTCCGATGATTTCCCTGAGCTCATCGCCGTCTTCGGAAAGATTTTTCTCTTGCTTCTTTGAATAAAACAGCTCAAGCAAACTTGGGTCCCAAGCCCACAAACCATGACCGATATGAGACCTCACCGACCAGCCATCTATAGGTATAAGCGGTGCAGCGTCAGTGTCGATCAGATGCTTAGGATGCTCAATTTTGCTTGGATCATTAACAAATGAAAGACATCTTGCCGATTTGTCTTCGATAATCACATACTGCAACACGTTCAGCACTTCAGAGAAGTCAAGAACGCCTTTATGAAGCCTTTTTTCAATTTCCCTGAATTTACGGTTCAGTTTCCCGAGTTGCTCGTCGGTTAATTTCCCACTGTCGACAACAGATTTTTTTCCGTTTTTCATTTTTGACAGTTTTTGGTTTTTAGCCGTACTCGAATCTTTGTTGATTCTGCTACAGCCCCTAAAAATCTAAGGATAGATCGCTAGGGGCTAAAGCAGAATATTTATAAAGGACTGATTCTAAAGACTAATCTTAGTATGCTAATAGTATTTTGTCAAAAAACACCCCTATTAAGGGGTGTTTCATAAAATATTCCAAAATCAAGATTAACGTTTGCTCCATTGCGGGCGCTTGCGAGCTTTTCTAAGACCAGGTTTCTTTCTTTCCACTTTACGCGGATCACGGGTTAAGAAACCATTGGCTTTCAAAGCTTCTTTAGACGCTGGATCAAAAAGCAGAATAGCTCGGGAAAGGCCGTGTCTAACCGCTTCCATTTGGCCGCTCTTGCCGCCGCCTTTAACAATGATGGAAAAGTTGAAATCACGGGCATGGCCGGTTACTTTTAAAGGTTGGCTAACGGCGGACAAGGATTCAGGAGAAAAATACTGGCTCAGCTTCTGACCGTTGACCACAATAGCGCCTTTACCATCTTCGTATAAGCGAATCTGGGCAACCGCGGTCTTACGGCGGCCGACTGCCTTGATGTATTTGCCTTTAAACTCAATATTTTCATTCTTATCAAAATCATGATCGTCGATTTCTTCATCGATAGCGGTTAAAGCTACCTCCAATTCTTCATCTGGCTTGATAATTTTTTTAGACTGAGCCGTCTTTTGTTTTCTTTCCATATTGATTATCTAATAATTAAACGCTTCATCATATTCGGGCGTAAACGGGTGGCGGGTAACATTTCTCTAACTGCCCGACGTAAAACTTCACCCGGATCCTTAGCGACTATTTCGGACATCTTTTTCGTCTTTAAACCGCCGATATAACCGGAAAAATGGTAATACTGCTTCTGATTTAATTTCTTGCCGGTGAACTTGGCAAACTTGATATTCGCTACTTCGACGATATCGCCTAAATCTAGATGAGCCTGGTATTCCGGCTTATTCTTTCCCCGCAAAATCGTAGCGATTTTGGTGGCTAAACGGCCGATCGTCTGATCAGCGGCGTCCAATTTATGTAATTTTCTCTCGATATTTTTCATAGATATAAAATTAGACTAATTCGATCTGCACCATTTCTGCGCCATCGCCTTTCCTGGGCTCCAGCTTGACGATCCGCGTATAACCCCCGGCTCTAGTCTTATAGCGTTCGCCCAACACTTCCATAGACTTCTTGATGGCGTTTTTTTGTAATAAAACCTGAATCAAGCCCCGACGAGCATTCAAGTCGCCCTTTTTAGCCAGACCGATCATCCTTTCTACTAAAGGACGGACGGCTTGGGCCTTAGCCTTGGTAGTTTTCACTTTTTCGTAGATCAAGATACTAGAAGCCAGGTTACGCAACATCAATTCGCGCGGCTCTTTCTTACGATCTAAAATTTTGTTCTTATTACGGTGTCTCATATGGATATAAAAGCTTGGGGGCTATAAAAATTATTTCTTAGTCTTTTTGGGCTTAGCTTCTTTTTCTTTCTTAGCTTTTTTAGGAGCTAATTCAATTTCTTCTTCGGATTCGACGATTGGCGCTTCTTCTAAAATCATGTCTGAGGTCATTTCCGGCTCTTCTTCATCCGTTTTAGCCGGAGCCAAGAGGGAGCTGAATTGTTCCACCAAAATCTTAACTGATTCCTCAAAAGCATCGCGCGGGCTGATAGTGCCATCGGTCTTGACGTTTAAAACCAGCTTATCCCAATTGGTCATCTTACCGACACGGGCATTTTCCACATCGATACTGACTGACAAGACTGGAGAAAAGATAGAGTCTATCTCCATGAAATTAATATCCTTATTCTCTTTCTTGTCGCCTTCTGACATCTTGTAGCCGCGGCCTTCTTTAACATAAATTTCCATTTCCAAACTGCCAGCTTCATCGGTAATAGTCGCTAACACTAAATCAGGATTCTTGATTTCCACTTCACTGCCTTTAATGTCAGCGGCAGTCACTTTTTTCTTGCCTTTCACTTTTAACTCCAGCTTAATCTCTTCCTCGGAAAAGACGCGCAAGCGGAGCTGCTTCAAATTCAAAATCAGCTCTAAAACATCCTCCTTGATATGCGGTAAAGCCATGAATTCATGGCTGACGCCCTTTATTTTTACACCGGTCACTGCCGCCCCTGGAAGGGATGACAAGAGAACCCGACGCAAAGAATTACCCAAAGTCATGCCGTAACCTGGATATAAAGGTTCGATCACTATTGCTTCTTGATTGGCCTGTTCGCCCTTTAAAAATTCGATTTTTTTAGGCAAAGCAATATTTTGCATAATGTTTTTATATTATGAATTATTTTACTTTGAATAATACTCAATAATCATCTGGACGTTGATGTTGGCGTTAAGGTCTTTTTCCTGGGGTTCGTGCAGGACTTTAGCCTGGAAATCATTAACTTCCCAGTTCAACCAACCCGGCAGTTCGGCTTTTTTGATCCGGTCTTTGATATTCTTGAAATATGGTTTAGCTAAACTAGCCTTCTTGACGCTAATAATATCCCCGACTTTAAGAGTCATAGAAGGTATACCAGCCTTGCGCTTATTGACAGTAATATGCCCATGGCTGACCAATTGGCGAGCACTGACACGGGACGGTGCTAAACCTAAGCGATAGACAGCGTTATCAAGACGCATTTCTAAAGCTCTCAAAAAATTCTGACCGGCATCGCCGCTCTTTTTCTGGGCTTTCTCGAAAATTAAACGGAATTGCTTCTCCAGAATATTATAATACTTCTTGGCTTTCTGTTTTTCCGCTAACTGCAAGCCGTAATCGCTAGAACGTTTCTTCCCTTTCGGGCCATGGAAGCCTGGCGGATAATTGCGTTTAATAATAGCGCACTTGGGGCCATAACAGCGTTCTCCTTTTAAGAAAAGCTTTTCTCCGGCCCGTCGGCATTGTTTACACTTGTTATCTAAATTTTTTCCCATAATGATAAAATTAATTAGACTCGTCTTGGTTTCTTGGGACGGCAACCGTTGTGAGGCACTGAAGTAACATCCTTGATAGCCATAACTTCTAAACCGTTAGCATTCAAAGCCCTGATAGCGGCCTCGCGACCAGTGCCGACTCCGGATACAAAAACGTTAACCTCCTGCAAACCATATTCTTCTTTAGCCTTTTGGACGGCGATCTTAGTGATAATCTGAGCCGCATACGGCGTAGCCTTCTTAGCGCCCTTGAAACCGGCCATGCCGGCACTCGCCCAAGAAATGACATCACCGTTATTATCAGCTAAAGAAATCATGGTGTTGTTATAAGTCGCATTGATATAAGCTCGACCGGATTTAACAACTTTAACACCTTTTTTCTTGCGCTTCTTCACCAGCTTTTTCTTAGCCCGAGCTGCTTTATTTTTTTCCAGCTTCTGCTTGATTTCCTCTGGTAACTCTTCGCTTTCCGTGTCTAAAGAAAATTTCTCCTCTTCTTCCTCTTTCTCAACCGGCTTAGCTTCAGCCATCACAACTTCCGGAGTAATCTCCTCGCTGCTGGCTTTTTTAGATTTTTTTTGTTCGTCTGACATAATTTATAAATGATTAGGTCTTCTGATTGGCAGCCTTGTTCTTACCGCTACCCATAGTGACGCGTTTATTACCGCGAACGGTGCGGCTATTTGTCTTAGTCCTTTGGCCGCGAGCCGGCAAATGCTTGGTATGGCGGCTGCCACGATAGCAATTTATTTCCCGTAAACGCTTGATATTGCTCTGGATTTCCCGTCTCAAATCACCTTCTAAGGTATATTTCTTCTCGATAATCAAACGCAAAGCATTAACCTCTTCTTCTTTTAGGTCTTTGATGCGCTTATTCTTATCGACCTTAGCTTCGCTTAAAATCGAATTGGAACGGGTTTTGCCGATACCGAAGATATAGGTTAAGGCGATTTCCGCTCTTTTGTCATTGGGAAGATTAACTCCCGCGATTCTTACTGCCATAAATTAAAAATTAGCCTTGTCTTTGCTTATGTTTTGGATTCTTGCAAATAACATGAACCCGACCTTTGCGTCGGACAACTTTGCAGTCCTTGCAAATTTTTTTTGCGCTCGCTCTCACTTTCATAAAATTTTGATTACATTCTATAAGTTATCCGGCCTTTCGACAGGTCATAAGGACTGATTTCAATCTTCACCCTATCGCCCGGCAATAACCTGATTTTATTAAGACGCATCTTACCGGAAAGGTGGGCTAAGATCTCGTGACCGTTATCTAGCACCACTTTAAACATAGCGGCCGGCATCAGTTCGATCACTTCGCCTTGCATCTCAATGAAATCTTTAGAATTTAGCGCCGCATTGCTAGCGGAGCTGTCGTGCTTGTTTGTCATTAACACAAAAAAATTTGATAAAAATAAAAACTTTATCAAAGTTTCTTTAAAATTTATATATTATTTTCAGCAATAGATTAATTATATAGATAAGCCTAATAATTGTCAAGGGAAAAATATTAACCTAAAATTGCCTTAATTCTCCGGACGCCAGCGCTGCTGGCTTCCTCTTTCTGGATGCTAAACTTACCCAATTCCCTGGTATTGTTGACATGGGGCCCACCGCAGATTTCATAGGAAAATACCTTATTTAAGCCGTCTTTTTCCTGTTTTCCCACGCCATAAACCTTTACCTGTTCACCGTATTTAGATTCAAAAACCCCCATCGCTCCCCGCTCCTTAGCCTCGCCTAAAGGCATTTCTTGACAAAAAACATCATATTCAGCATCAATAGCCTGATTAACTAAATCTTCAACCTGTTTAATCTGCTCCGGGGTCATTTTTTCCGGATGCGAAAAATCTAAACGTAAACGTTCAGGCGTTATATTGCTCCCCTTCTGGACTACGTGCTCTCCCAGAACCTTCCTTAAAGCGGCTAAAAGGAGGTGAGCGGCAGTATGCAGTCTGGTCGTCTGTTCGCTCGAATCAGCTAAACCGCCTTTAAACTTCCCGGCGGCGGCAGTCCGAGACAACTCTTGGTGTTTCTTAAGCTCCTCATTGAAGAGCTGTTTGATATCAGCTAAGGCCTGAGAACTGAAATTACAAGCTCGATTAGCTAATTCCTCCAATGATAGCTCCAAAGGAAAGCCAAAACTTTGATATAGGTGAAAAAGGTCAGCGCCGTTTAAAGCATTCTCTTTGGCACTGCTAATCCGGTCCAACTCTTTCAGACCTTTTTCCAGGCTACGCTCAAACTTCTCTTCTTCCTGATTCAAGCTGGAAAAGATAAAATTCTGATTCTGGCTAAGTTCAGGATAGACCGAAGAATAATCGTTAATGACAATTGCGGCGAGATCTTGAAGCCAAAGGTTCTTTTCGATCCCGAGTTTGCGGCCGTAACGGATAGCTCGACGCAAGAGACGACGGATAACATAGCCCTGGTCGGTGTTAGAGGGCGCGATTCCTTTAGGGTCACCGATGAGGAAAGTAGCCGCTTTGATATGGTCAGCGACCACTTCGAAACCAGCTCGATTCTCATCATTACCCGGATAAGTGCGGCCGCTCAAAACTTCAATCTGCTTGATTATCCTGCTGAAGAGATCGGTATTAAAGATGCTATTTTGCTTTTCTAAAACCATTAGCAACCTTTCCAGACCACCACCGAAATCGACATTCTTGCTAGCTAGTTCCCGCCAGCCATCGCTAGTTTTCTGGTACTGCATAAAAACGGAATTGCCGATTTCCAGGAAACGGCCGCAATCGCAATTGGGGTGGCAATAGGGTCCGAATCTAGGATCGTGCTCTTGTCCAGTATCAAAAAAAGTTTCGCTGTCCGGACCGCCTAATTCACCGACCGCCTCGCCCCGTTTCCACCAATTCTTATCACGATAAGGAAATATCCTCTGGACAGTAAAATCCAATTCTAGCCCCGACCCCAGTTCCCCCTTTCCTAGGGTGGCCGGTCCGACTTCGGCGCTTAAGCCATATTTTTTATAAATCTCTTGTAAAATAGAGATAGCCTCATTATCGGGGCCGATATTCTTACCATCACCCGCATAGACGGTCTGATAAATCCTCCTGGGATCCAGATTTAATTTTTCGATGAGAAATTCGAACCACCAATGTAATTGTTCTTTCTTAAAATAGTCACCCAAGCTCCAATTGCCCAGCATCTCAAAAAAAGTATTATGACGGGCATCACCCACTTCATCGATGTCTTCGGTCCGGAAACACTTCTGGCTATTTGCCAGGCAGTTACCAGCCGGATGCGGCGTACCTAAAAAATAAGGAACGAGCGGAAACATGCCTGAATTAGTAAATAAGAGGGTAGAATCGTTTTCCGGAATCAAAGAGGCGCTCGAAATCACCTGGTGATCGCGAGCGGCGAAAAAATCTAGATATTTCTGGCGTAATTCATTAGCATTCATATTTAATGTCTTTTCCTATAATGAGTATGTAAAACTTCTTCGCTTAAGCCCTTTTGCGCTAACCAATCAAGAGCTTTTATCACTTCCTGGTTGTCATGGGCCTTACGGATTTTCTTAAATTTATCAATCTTATACAAGGCAGCTACCCGAGCCCGCCTAATCTCCTTAGTCGTCGGCAAGGGCTGTCCGCCGCCGCCGATACAGCCGCCCGGGCAAGCCATAACCTCGATATAATCATAATTCTTAAGGTTTTTTTTAATTTTGTCAAAGACGCCAATGCCATTCACCACCCCCACCCTTAATTTACGGCCGGCAATATCGATAATTGCTTCCTTAAAATCTTCCAAGCCGCGGACTTCTTTGAAATCGATGCGGTTCGAGCATAGTTTAGCTTTGTCGTCTCGGCAAGCTAGGGCATAGGCGGTTCTTAGGGCCGACTCCATTACTCCACCGGATGAGCCATAGATAACAGCCGCACCACTACCTTCGTTGAATATCTTATCGCTATCTTCTGTTTTTAGAGAAGCGAAATCTATCTTATTCTTCTTTAATAGATAGGCGAATTCCCTGGTAGTAATAACTAAATCTACCGGCGCTAAGCGTCCGATCTTCAATTCGCTGCGCTTGGCCTCGAACTTCTTAGCTGTACAGGGCATGACGGAAACGACGACTATCTTTTTAGGGTCAAGTTTCATCTGGCTGGCCCAATAAGTCTTGATGATGCCGCCGATATGGATCTGAGGTGAACGGGCGCTCGTTAAATTTGGGAGTAATTCCGGAGCAAAAAATTCTGCATATTTCACCCAGGCTGGGCAACAAGAAGTAATCAGCGGCTTGACCGCCTTCTTGTCAGCGAGGCGCTCTAGAAGTTCTTGAGCTTCAACCATCGTCGTCACATCCGCGCCAAAATTAACATCAAAGACATAGGCGAAACCTAATTTCTTCAAAGCGGCCACGGTCCGCCCCGTGCTTTCACTGCCATAAAGCAAGCCGAATTCCTCGCCGATAGCTACTCGGACCGAAGGAGCGAACTGTGCCACCACTATCTTATCCTTAGCCTGCAAAGCTTTTTCCACTTCAAGCCAATTATCTTGCTCCTGGGCGGCCGCCACCGGACAATGGAGCGTGCATTGGCCGCAATAGATGCAATCGATATCTTTATCCTTAGTCGGAACAATCTCTTGTTTGGCTCCTTTGCCACTCACCTCTAAATAGTTTATATGTTGGACTTGGCTACAAACCTCGACACAATTACGGCAATCGATACATTGGCTGCCGTCAATCTCCACTGCATTAGCGAACTTATATGTCTGCCTTTCCTGTTTCCGGCCTTTAAATCTCTTGGCCCTGATCTTATATTTCTTAGCGAGATCCAAAAGGGCGCAATTATAACGCAAAGTGCATGTTGGGCATTTAGTTTCGTGCTCAGCAAATAATAACTCGAGATTAAGGTGCCTGGCCGACCTAACTCGCCGTGAATCCGTTAGGGCTTCCAAACCGTCAAAAACCTCGGTAGAACAAGCGGTACTTAATTTCTTCTGTCCTTTGATTTCCACGGCACAAATCCGACAATTAGCCTTGACGTCTAAATCTGGATGGAAACAAAGGGTGGGTATAAAAATATTGTTACGCGTAGCCACGTCTAAAATCGTTTCCCCGCTCACAGCCGGATATGTCTGGCCGTTGAGCCGGACTTTTATCTTTTTTTTAGGTAAAGCGCTTAACATGTGAATAAGATTAACGTTTCTTCGGCATCGGGCCTTTAATTTTCACTAGGTCGCGATAAACTTGAACCATGTATAAAAGGTAGATTGGAGAAATTAATATTTGGACAAGATTGACGATCCCTTGCCAAGCTCTATAAAAAGCGCTTTCCGTGGAAGCTAAAGCCAAGGGGAAAGATATTAATAAAGAGAACACCCAAACCACCAAGGCAAAAAATAGCATACGGCCTAAAACTGCCCACCAATACTTCTCTACCAAAAACATGCTGCGTCTTAAGGCTTGTAAGCCATTCAAGTTCTCAAATACCAAAGAAAAAGTTGAAACCCCGAAAAAGATAACCAGGATAAAAGCTAGGGTGAATAATATCAGGGCGCAGAATAAAAGCATTGCTAGAACCATCGGCGCCATCGGTAAAAGATTAATAGAAACCATGAAAGCTAGGCCAATTAAGAATAAAGGCGATAAAAATATTATAGTTAAGAATATTAGACTGATATAAGACCAAACAATCATCCTTGACTCTTTAAACTGCGGCCAAGTGTTCTTCTTAAAATTATTTTTGATCATTAAGAATACACTAATATAGACCCGGGCAAAATAATAAGCCAGCCACAAGAGGCTAAAAGTCACCAGAACCGCCAAACTAAGCTGCAGGCCCAAACTATTTATACCCCAAATGTCTTGCAATAAGAAAGCCAAAAAAGACAAGAAAAAAAGCGGCAGGAAACCGACAAGCGACCATAAAAACAAACGGATAAATTTATTGAAATTCTGCCAATAAATCTTTAGCGCGGACTCAAGCATGTTAAAAACCGGGCTTAATTTAGGATTTTTTGATTTAGTTTTAATTTTCATATTTATAATATTAAATTTTTAAGCTATAACGCCTGACTATATTCTGCCAATATGACTTGATCGGCGTTGGAATAGAAGCACCTAAAGCACAAAAAGAAGATTCGGATAAATCGCTCAGGATTTCTTCAAATAATTGCCAGTCCATCCGCGCCGCATTGATCGCTTCCCAGAGGCGGAAACTCCCTTCCCGGCAAGGCACGCATTGACCGCAGGATTCATTCTTAAAAAATTCCAACCAAGAAGCCAAAAGTTTATGAGGATTATGTGTCTTTAAATTATAAACAGTAATCGAGGCCGCGCCGCTAGCCGGCCGATTGAGCTGATCTTCAGACAAGACTTCTCCGCTAGCATCTCCGCCGACCTGGACAAAAAATGGCCAATTTGGGTAATTATCAGAGGCGCGCAAGACCTGGGCGATTGTCCAATGGGCCGGATAAGCAAACACCCCCTTATTTTTCAAATCCCCATTCAAAGTAAAGAAACGTTCCTTTTTATATTTTCCTGAGGCGACTAGGGCGACATCATAAAAAGTTTCAATATTATTAATCAGGGTCGGCTGATTAAACAAACCGTGAGCCGTCGGATAAGGCGGACGCAGACGCGGTTCTATGCGACGATTTTCTATGATATTTAAAATTGTGCTTTCTTCGCCGGCAATATAACCCGCTCCTTCTGGCTTAGACAGGATTTCTAATTTATTAAGAAGAGATATCTTGGCCGCCTCTTTTATCAAATTAGCCTCATATTTTTTAAAATAATCAGCCCTGAGAAAGATATAAACTTTTTTAGCCCGCAAAAAATCCACTGCTAATTTCAAGCCAGCTAAAAATATTTCCGGATATTTCTCTAGGATATACCCATCCTTCTTGATTCCCGGTTCACCCTCAGCGCCATTAGCGACGACGTAGCAGACTTTAGCCCGAGGACTCTGGTCAGGATGGTAATAGCAAGCGATCTCGTCTTGCCCTCTGACTTGGCAGTGGATATTTTCCGGGCTAAGCATGGCTCGATAAACCGCTAGCCATTTTAAATAAACCGGAAATTCGGCTCCGCCGCGTCCGACTAGTCCAGCCGCCTTGATTTTATGTATTAAATCCTTATTCATCTTATTTCTTGGCCCAATAGCGACCTAGCTCTACCAGACGATTGGCATAACCCCATTCATTGTCATACCAGGAAATTACTTTCAGCAGGTCTCCGCCAATGACTTTAGTAGATAAAAGGTCGACAATAGCGCTATGAGGATTGCCGATGATGTCGGTCGATACCAGCTCTTCCTTAGAAGCCTCAATGAATCCTTTAAAACGCCCCTGGGCGGCCTTGGTCAGGACTTTGTTAACAGCCTCAGCGCTAGTTTTTTTATTTAAAAGATAGACTGTGTCGCATAAAGAGCCGACCGGGCTAGGGACGCGGATCGCTAGGCCGTCAAATTTGCCTTTAAGAGCGGGGATCGTCTCGGAAGCGGCCAGGGCGGCGCCGGTGGTAGTCGGCACGATATTAAGAGCCGCGGCTCGAGCGCGGCGCCAATCCTTATGCGGTCCGTCGACTAGATTCTGGTCAGCGGTATAAGAATGGATAGTGGTCATAAGAGAACGTTTGATTCCGAAAGCCGATTTTATCACTGCCGTCACCGGTGCCAAACAGTTGGTGGTGCAGGAAGCGCAGGACAAGAATTGATCGTGCTTGGAAATCTTGTTTTCATTAACACCTAAGACGATGGTCTTAACCCCTCCTTTCTTGGCTGGGGCGGATAACAGAACCTTCTTAGCTCCGGCTTTCAGATGCAAGCCTAAACCGTCAGCATCAGTAAATTTGCCGGTGCACTCTAACACTAAATCGACGCCTAAATCTTGCCAGGGCAATTGGCTAGGATCTTTGACTGCCAAAACTGGAATCTTTTGATCGCCGACTATCAAGTGGCTCTTATCAGCCCTAACTTTGCGGTCATAGCGGCCATAGCAAGAATCATATTGAAGAAGATGGGTTAAAATCGCCGCTTCACTTAAATCATTGATTGCAACGATACGAAGGTCGGGAAAACGATCGATAATAATCTTAAAAGCGGCCCGACCGATACGGCCGAATCCGTTGATCGCCAAATTAATCTTAGGCATAGAAAATATTAAATTAAATAAATCTTTTTCTTACTAATAATTATAACATATTCCTAGTATAGAAAAAACCCCTAAAAAAGGGGTTGGGGGAGAGACAAAGATCTGGGATCATTTTTTAATTATTAATGATCTGTTTTAATACGGGCCAGGGATCGCGATGGACGAAGAAATCGTAGTGCAGTCCTATTTTGAGCCGAAAGCTCTGATCAACAATTCCGCGCTCACAAGAAGAAAGCATAATAATCTTCAATGCCGGCTTATTAAAGCGCAAATCGGCCAGCCAGACGGCTAAGTGCTTAGGAGGAAAACGATACGGATCAATGATCATGAAATCGTAAGCGCCCTCTTCTACCTGATCACCTGCCTGTTGTAAACTAAAAACTTGTTGGGCCTTGCAATTACAAAGGTTTTCAATTGGCACTGTCAAAGAACAGTTCAGAGGGTCAACCAGCAAAACTCGTTTCATGTTATAGTGTTTTAGTAAATGGTTAAGGAACTATTTATTTTTATTATTCTTATTATGACGATTAAGGTCAACTTCTACTACTAGGTTTCTCTCTCCCTCCTTATCCGGAGGAAATTCAACATTGACCGACTGTTTCAGGATATGATGGCTGACAACAATACCTCTTTTGCCATCAACGTTCACTCTAGTACCTAGAGGGGGTAATTTACCAGCCATGTCTTTATAGCCTTCATATTCATAGGACAAACAACACATCAAGCGGCCGCACATGCCGGAAATACGCTCGCTGCCCCGGTGGACGACTTGCTGGGCTTCAGCCATTTCAGAAGTAATGGAAAAGAAATCTTTAAGAAAGGTTCGACAGCAGAGATGGCCGCCGCAGGGGCCGCAATCGCCCGAAGCACGAGCTTCATCTCTGATACCTATCTGGTTTAAGCGGATGTTACAAGCGAAGTGGGCGGTTAGGTCCTTAACTAAATCACGAAAATCGACTCGACCGTCAGAAATGAAAGCAAAAGTAATCCGGCCGCCAGAATAGGCGAAGTGGACATCGACTAGCTTCATATCCAGATGCAGACGCTCCGCTACCTGCTTGCAATAGGCTAAGGCTTCGGCTTTTCTTGCTTCATCAGGCAGATTGGCAACATCATCATAATTAGCTAGGCGTAAAATCGGCTTCAGTTCCCGCTCGCCGCTCGCTGGCTTCAGTCCAACCACTCTGCCCAACTCTAAACCTAGGTCGGTTTCAACCATCACTATCGAACCGACACTGATATTTAAATCGCTGGGTTTAGAAAAATTATAAACCTTGTCCCAGCTGGCAAATTGAACTTGCACGCTAGACATAATATATAAACTTCACCCCGGATAAAGCCGGGGCAAAGATAGCGTTAAAGATTATAACGGATAAATTGGGAAATACCGGCTCCAGCCAAGATATCTTTGATCTTAAGTTTGTCATCCTTAATAAATTCCTGCTCAAAGAGGCAGACTTCAGTGTAATACTTGGCAACCTTACCTTCGACAATCTTGTCAACCATAGCTTCAGGTTTTCCTTCTTTTAAAAGCTGTTCGCGATAGATTTCTTTTTCTTTATTTAATTCCTCGCTAGGCACCTCCTCAGGTTTGATATATTTAGGATTAGTAGCGGCTATCTGCATTGCCACCTCTTGAGCCAATTCGGCCTTGCCGGCTTGATCCAATGCAACTAAAACTCCAATACGCCCTCCCAAATGAGAGTAAGCGGCCACACTAGCGCCGGAAATGACAGCTATCCGCTTCAAAATCATCTTTTCCCCGATTGTTCCGCTCAGGTTATCTAAATTCTCTTGAACCGTACCTTGAGCCATGTTTAAAGCCAAAAGAGCCTCCAAGCTAGCTGGTTTCTGAGTCTTGATAATTGATAAGACTTCATCGGCAAAAGTTTGGAATTTTTCGTTTCTGGCTACGAAATCGGTCTCTGAATCTAATTCTAAAATATAGCCCTCGTCGCCAGCCTCATTAACAGCAACCTTGATTACGCCTTCGTTGGTTTCACGATCAGTACGCTTGGCGGCCTTAGCAATTCCCTTCTTGCGTAAGACTTCGATTGCCTTATCTAAGTCGCCTCCGGTCTCATCCAAGGCTTTTTTACAATCAACCATGCCAGCTCCGGTTATTTCCCGCAGCTTTTTTATTTGTTCCATATGATTTAAAAGATTGAGATATTATTTAAGCTCTTTTTTCGCTTCGACGATAGCCGCTTTGACTGCGTCTAAAATCAAGGCGATCGTCTTAGTAGCATCATCATTAGCCGGAATCGGATAAGTTACCATTTCCGGATTGACGTTAGTATCACAGATACCGATGATCGGGATATTCTTTTTCCTAGCCTCGGCTACAGCTGTAGCTTCTTCTTTGATATCCCAGACAAATAGGGCGTCAGGTAATTTATTGAGATTGACCAAGCCGCCAACCCTGAGTTCTAATTTTTTTATCTCTCTATCGAAATCTAACTGTTCTTTCTTGGTATATTTATCCAGCTTGCCAGCGGCTTTCTTCTCTACTAAATCAGTATATTTTTTAATCGAACGCTTAACGATGCTGAAGTTAGTCAGGTAACCGCCTAACCACTTGCCGACGATATAAGGCTGTCCGGTTTCTTCAGCCATCTTCTTTAAAGGGGCCTTAACTTGAGGCTTAGTGCCAACGAATAGAATGCTCTTGCCTTCGCCTAACAACTGTTTGATGAAATCCAAAGCTTCCTGGAGCTTTTCCAGGGTTTTGTTCAAATCCAAGATATAAATGCCATTCTTAGAAGTGAAAATAAAAGGCTTCATCTTAGGATGCCAGCGGTTAGTCCGATGGCCGAAATGAGCGCCAGCCTTGAGTAACTCTTCGATTTTTGGTAATTTTGACATATTTTTCTTTTTTACGTCTGTCTTCTCTGCCCTCAATGGGCAAGAAAAATGGAAGACATGATAATTAATTATTACAAAATAGAGGCCGAACCTCTACTCTGATAAGATAAAGGAAATTCTAAATTGTGTCAATATCAGGCTTTAAATAAGCTAAATCTTAGTCTAAAAGGGTGATAAATAAGTCTTCTTTAGGGGCTTGGCGTAAATGGCTAGCGCTATTTATTGAATCGATCTTAATAAAACCGTCCCGATCGATAGCCAGTTTAGAAACCGAAGCCTGATAAATCTCTAAAGACAGGAAGCCGATCACGTCGGCATTCAGTATTCCAGTTAAAACAGTTTTGATGAAGTTACCATGGGTAAACAGGGCCACGCTTTGACCTTTATGGTGCCGATAGATATCGGCGATACAACGTCTGGCTTTAGACTGCATGCGATCTAGGCGGCGATTCAATAAGTCATGATGTTTAAGTTTCTTATTGCGCGTCTTCTCAGACATATTGAAATAAGGGACGCGGTGCCAATCAAGCCAATCGATCTCGTTCAGGCGCTCATCGATATCTACCTTCTTATTAGCTAAGACGGAAAAGACTTGGGCGGTTTCCTTGGCGCGGAGCAATTCGCTCGCGTAAATTTTATCAATCCCCTCGCCCAATAGACGCTTGGCCAATAATTTACTCTGGCTGATACCAAATTTAGACAAAGGAATGTTATGCTCGCCCAAATCTTTCTCTTGGCTATAATCAGGGTTGCCGTGACGGATAAGATAGATAAAGGTATAAGGCTTCCGAGTCTTGGGTTTTAATTTTATATAGGGATTCTTGTACATAAAACTAAGACAAATTGCTTTGAGCAAAATCCCAATTGAGAAGATGGCGCATCAAAGCTTCAAGGTAATCAGGCCGGCGATTCTGATAGTCTAGATAATAAGCATGTTCCCAAACGTCAACCACTAATAAGGGCTTAGAAGTTTTAAGATCAGGCAGATTAGCATTAGCGGTTTTAACGATCTCTAAAACCGTCCCGGTCTTGACTAGCCAGGCCCAGCCGCTGCCGAATTGGGAAGCGGCCGCCGCTTTAAATTCCGTATAAAAATTTTCCAGGGAACCAAAACTAGACTCTACCAAAGCTAGAAGCTCATCCGAAATCTTGGTATCCGGCTTCAAGCTTTGCCAAAAGAAAGCATGATTATAGCTCTGGGCCGCATTATTGAAAATAGCCAACTTATCCGGCTGTCCTGAAGTCGCGGCTATGACCTCTTCTAGGCTTTTGTTTTCTAGGTCGGTTCCAGCCACCAACTTATTAAGATTATCTATATAAGCTTGGTGGTGCTTGCCATAATGAAACTCTAGAGTCCGAGCAGAAATGTGGGGCGCCAAAGCTTCAGGCGCAAATGGTAAACTAGGTAAAGTAAACATAAGATTAAAATTAATTAATTATCTTTTAAAGTATAGCAAAGGCCGGTCTTTATCGCCAGCCTCTCAATCTAAAGCCCCAGGGACCAAGCTTTTAATTGACGCCTTAAGGTCAAATAATTTACTTGGGTTTGGGCTACTAAAGACCAAAAACGCTCGGAATGATTGAATTCCTTAAGGTGGCAAAGTTCATGGACGATGATATAGTCACGCAAAGCCTCAGGCAGATCCAGAAGCCGGACATTGAAATTAAGATTAGCGCGACGTGAACAGCTGCCCCAGCGAGTCGCCTGATTCCTAACCGTCACTTTTTGGTATTTAAAGTTATAGAAGGAATTGAAATAAGCCAAACGGGCATTGATGAGGGCGTGGGCTTCCAGCCGCTTCGCTTGATATGACTTCTGATCAAGCGCCGCCTCCTGGAAACGGGCGGGTTTAGATTCAAGATGCCTGATGACCCAATCCGCTTTGGATAAGATGAATCTTTCCGCTAACTCCAGGCTGACTCGTTTGGGTTTGGTCACCAGTAAATACTGGCCCGGATAAACCGTCAGTCGGAGGCGTCGGGCACGTCCACTTTCCCTTAAAATATAGGGTAAAGACCGGCCTTTGATTACTAAACTCCGATGCGACGCTATCTTTTGCTTCTCTAGAACACGCATCTTATTTCTTGCCGGCTAACTGGCCGCAAGCGGCTGATATCTCCTGGCCTAGACTGCGACGTACGGTGACATTAACCTTATTCTTAACCAGGACAGCTTTAAATTTGTTAACCCGGTCAAGACTAGGAGCCTGGAAGACTCCCGTGGGATTATAGACGACCAGATTAACCATATACAAGGGTTTCTTCATCATTTGTGAAAGCGATTCGGCGTCGGCTTCGGAATCATTGATATCTTTTATCAATAAATACTCAAACATGACTTTACGGCCAGTAAGAGAAATATAGTTGTCCACGGCAGGTAACAGCTGGCGCAGAGGATAGCGGCGATTGGCCGGCATCAAACGGGAACGCAAATCATCGTTGGTCGCATGCAAAGAAATAGCTAGATTCAGCTGCAGAGGTTCATGAGACAGCTTTTTAATGCCTTCGATCACGCCGACGCTAGAGATAGAAATCTTCCGCGCCCCGATATTCAAAGAATCTTGGCTGTTTAAAAATTTGATGGCCTTCAAGACATTATCATAATTCAAAAATGGCTCACCCATACCCATAAAAACCAAATTATCAACTGTTTCCTGTTTAGCCTTGAGATAGCGAGCCCAAAAAATAACCTGCTCGACTATTTCGCCATCTTCCAGATTGCGCTTAAATCCATTTTGTCCGGTGGCACAAAAACGGCAAGCCAAGGGACAGCCGACTTGAGACGACACACAGACCGTATAACGGTCATTGAGTTTCATGAGGACGGTTTCTATCTTATTTCCGTCCTCTAGGGTGATAAGAGCTTTCAGGCTGCCCTGGCGCCAAGACCCCGTAAGTTCAGCTGGTATGTCTAAGCTAACCTCAGACTGCAAACGGTCTTTCAGGTCTTTAGGCAGGTTGCTAACCTGGGACCAATCGCTGATTAATTCCTTAAATACGGCCCGTTCAACTTGGCGATAACGGAAAGCCGGAGCACCATCTAAGATTTTTTTTATCTGATTTAAATCCATAAAATTATTTTTTTTCCAAACGGATCGCGACGATCTCAGAGCGGCTGGTATTCCTTAAAGGCGGTCCCCAGGTGCCCAAGCCACAGGAAACATAAAGGGAAAAATCATGATCCTGATATAGGCCATAATTATAACCTTTATAGACCCATTTAGCGATGAAATTCAAAGGCCACATCTGACCGTTATGAGTATGACCGGCTAGCATCAAGTCGATCCCGGCGGCCTTGGCTTGGGCGATCCTTTTCGGCTCGTGCCACAAGAGGACGCTCGGCATCTTAGCATCATAGCCGACCCGGCTCAAAATTATCTTTTCTAAACTGAGGGAATCTTGCTTGAAATAATTGATACCGATAAATTGCAAGCCTTTCCTCACGATCCTTTCATTATTCAAGACCCTGATATCGCTTTCCCGGAAGATCTCAAACACATTTTTTAGGCCTAGATAAAGGTCGTGATTCCCGATAGCATAGTAGACGCCTTGAGGCGCGCTTAATCTCTTAAAAGGTTCATGGAGCCAAAAGAAATCCGCTTCCATGCCGTCAAACAAGTCTCCGCCGATCAGAACGACGCTAGGATTAAGCTGATTGATGCGGTCGATCGCCCGGTTCAGGAATCTTTGGCGATAAACCGGACCGATATGCACATCGGAAATCAAAACCAGAGTCTTATTCTCCCAATAATCAGGCAGGTCCTTGATTTTAACCGCCAAGCGCCTGATCTTAGGATAGAAGGCATAGGCTATATTAAGAATGGTGAATAAGGTCGATAAAATTAGAAGCAGCCAGGCATAATGAGAGGCATCAAAAAAATGATTCTGGAAACGCCAGACCAACTTCAAAGCAGCCAACGGCGTGATAAACAGGAGGAAATTGAAGAACCAGCCAATCCAGACCATGGAAAATATATAATACCAACGTATAAGTAAATGATCCTTTTTATGGATTAAGAAAGAAGATAAAACAATATTGGCCGGCATGGCCATTAGGAACCACTTCAAGCCATGAATAGCCCAAAGATCCAAATGAAAAATATAGACCGCTAAAGCAAAAACCACGACATGCCCTAAAGACATAATGATAAAACTCAACAAAAAAGCTAAGATTATCAAATGAGTATTTTTTTGGAATGATTTAACTTTCATAAAGACACAACTTAAGCTTTGAAGCTTTTCATTAAGTCCTGATAGAATTCTAGGTTATGGAGGGCGGCCAATCTTTGCCCCAGAGGATCATTCAACTTGAAAAGATGATGAAGATACGCCCGGGAATATTCTCTTAACTCCGGGAGCTTGCTCTTAGGATTAATGGCTTTAAAATCAAGCGCGAACCTAGCGTTATTTATATTTAAATTCTGGCGCGGTAAAAAGAGGCGTCCATGCCTACCCTCCCTCGTCGGAATGACGCAATCGAACATATCCCAACCTAAACGGATGCAGCGCTTAATGTCGCTGGGCGTCCCGACGCCTAAAGCAAAGCGCAACTTGTCGGGCGGAATAAATTCAGCTGTCCGACGCAAGACATTTTCCAAGAATCTGCCTTGGCTATCAACCGGTCTAGCACCGAAACCATAACCGTCAAAACCGATCTTGACCAGTTCGCGAGCGCACTCCTCTCTTAGATCTAATTCTGCCCCGCCCTGAATGACTGCAAACAGAAGAGGGCGCTGGCGCCCGCTCAAAGATCTCTTCTTGAGTTGGCGTTCATACTCCTGTTTACAGCGCTTAGCCCAGGCAATCGTGCGTTTGACTGCTTTGGCCAAATCTTGCCGGCTAAAGTCATTAGGCGGACAATCATCCAAACAAACCATCATATCAACTCCTAGATCAAACTGGATTTGGATGGATTTTTCCGGACTCAATTCGTGATAAGAGCCGTCCAAGGGGGAACGGAAGACGACCTGTTCATCATTAATCTTACCCAGCTTCTTATTCTTATGGATCAAAGAAAAAACCTGGTAACCGCCGCTATCCGACAGGAGCGGACCGGGCCAATTCATGAATTCATGTAAGCCGCCCGCGGCTTTTATAGTCTTTAATCCTGGTTGCAAATACAAATGGAAAGTATTAACCACTAAAGCTGGAACCTGGATAGATTCAAGCTCTTGCTTAGAGATCAGTTTAACTAAAGCCCGAGTCGCGTCCGGCATAAAGAAAGGGGTTGTTAAAACCCCGTGTCTGGTTCTTAATTTGAGAGCTGGCCGCCGCAGCTGGCCGTTTTTTGTTTTGGTCATGAAAATATTAATTACCGACTTGGCCGGAATTATTCAGATTAGCGATATCGTCATCTTCAAGCTTAGTAGTCTTAGCTGAAATAAGCTTAGTAATCTGCCCCTGGGTTTCAATATCCAAGGCTTCAGCGGTCGTGCCGGGGCTAAGGATTAATATCTTATCCAAATCATCATTTCCTGGCTGGATACTGATATTAAAAGCAGCTGAAGCGCGACGGGCTGATAGGGGCAGACGGCCTATCTCCCAAGTCAAGCGACGATTATTGGGATCATAAATTAATGACCCGGTATCTAGACTGCTCTTCTCTTCAAAATTCACATAAGCTGGCAGAGTTACCGATACCTTGCTCCCGCTCAATTCGTGCAAAGAATTGCTCACCGTCCAATAAACCCGGAAGCTAGTTTTAGCGCCGACTTTAGGGGGTAAGGGTCCGCTGCCGACCGGGATATTGTTCTCATCAAAATAGCGTATCTGCTCTGACAAGTCAAAATTACTATTTAGCCTGTTAATGATGGCGTTGCTTTGGCGGTCAGAACTAGCTTCATCCGTGCCGGAACTGAGATTAAACCGCGCCTGGCTATTTAAAGATAAATCTTTACCTAAATCAGAACTTTGGAAATCCTTCAGCTTGATACTAAAGGCGATTTTTCCCGACTGGCCAGGATCCAACGCGCTTAAAGCCGGCAACTGTTCTTTGGTCCAGACTAAGCCGGCGCCGCTCTTCTGCCCCCTTTGCTCATCCTGCAAGCTCGACCAATCGAAAAATTCACCCTGCAAATCGAGCCGAATGTTAACATCATTTAAAGTGGACGCTCCTAGGTTTGAATATTCTATCTCATAATTAAGGGTTTGGCCGAAATTGACCGGACTATCGGCTTTAACGCCGTTAACTGCCAAGGTGAGGTTTAAGTCGCTTTTCATGATCTGTAAATCTAAAGATTTTTCCCAGAAAATTAAGTTGCGTCCGTCGGGGGTCAGCTGCTCCAAAGCAATCATGATAGACTGCTGGTCTTCTAATTTCTCTTTGACTTGATATTTCAGGATGAGATTCTGCTTACTTGATTTTGGCACAGCGCCGCTGATCTGCCACTGGGTGCCGCTGATCTTATTAAGAGCTAGGGGCGGTGGTCCCTGGTTATCGCTGATTGGAGCGTTCTTCTCTTCGCTTTTAGCCAGATCGGTTAAACTAATATTTTCCGGGGCGCTGATGTTTAAAAGAAAATCATTCAGATACACCTGTTCGCCAAAGTTAGTGAAGGTTAATCTGACTTCGCCTATCTGGCCGATCAAAGCGGTATTAAGATAGTTAGCTTCGACCTCGAAACCTAGGCCGCTGATCAAGGTGTTGACACTAGTTTCCTTCTTAAATTCACTGGAAAAATTCTCTGGCGTATAGGCTAAACGGGCGTTTAAAATATTAGGAGCATCTTGCTTATTAATTAATTTCCCTTTTATCTTTAACGAATAACTTTGATTCGGACCCAAGTCAGGTAACTGCCAACTATCTTTTTGGTTACTAGCAGCCTCTGAACTTTCTATGAAGACAAAATTATCAGGATACTGGAGATTAAGGCTTATGTTCTTAAGGATAAAACGTCCGGTATTCCGATAGGCAATCTCATAGAAAAATTCTTCTCCGGACATTATTTTTTCTGGAGCCTGGATGTTAAAATCAAGGGCAGCTGAAGTGCTCCGGCGGCTGATGAAATAATACAAGCCATACACGAGAGCAAACAATAAAACTAGAGACAAAAAACGGCGCCAGAGGCGTCCCCAAACTGAACGGCGACGCCTGACCTTCAAGGTTTTGACGTCAACCAGACTGCCATCCCTGTCCCTATATATCTCCGATAAATTAGTATCTATTTCCTGGTCCCGTGCCTCTTGTTTAACCAAACGGTTGAAATTTGCCACCTCCTGCTCATTGGGTACTGGGCGCTCGATAAAGTCAGCCAGGCTAGAGCTGGATTTTTTTTGCACTTTTAGAGAAGACAGATCTTTTTTAGAAGGCATATGTTTAAATAGTCTTTAATATTTTAATCATGCTTATTCCCTATCCTGCTTCAAGATAGTCGCAAAATATTTATCGCTATCCAAATCAAAACTTGTTTCCCAAACATAAGGTTCGTGACCGCTGGCCGCCGGATATCGCCAAACCAAAGGCCAATCCCCGCTAGCGCGCAGGTGTAGAGAAAATGCACTGGCCGCTGCACCTGCTTGTTTTTGTATTAGCAAGGAATAAGGCAAAAGGATGGCTTGCCTAGGATTCAGCCAACGGTTCAAGTCTTCTACCCAAGTATCCGCTTGCGGTCGGCTCAGAACATTAAAAGGCAAGCGGTATTTAAAGGTTAGAATTGATTCTTCTCCCGGATCGACCATAGTCCAATTCGCAAACACGGTCTTGCCGTTCTCTTGGTAGATCTTGGTGCCGCTCGCTGGATCGACGGCAAAGATATTCTCATACTTAGCTAAGGTCGGATTTATTTCCCAATCTGCTTCGGGCTTAGAGAAATAACTAGCGTCAGGCACAGAAAAACCGCTAGCCTGAAGGAGTTGGCTGCCAGAGGGCACATAGACGCGGAGCCAATCGACGTTACGCACTCCGCTAAAAATTTCGTTCTTAACACCGGCGTGCTGACGACGGATAGTCAAAGTATTAACTACGCTGCCATCGCTTAAAATATCGCTATCTAAATCTATCGTCTCCTTGATCCGACGATCGCTTTTTTGCCCGGCGATATTCGTATTGATCACCGCTAAATAATCATAATTACTGGGTCGCATTTCACCAGCCCAATTATGGTCAGAGACGATTTTCTGCAATTTAGGATCATTAAAATAAAACAGGATCTGCTTGCCGCTTAGATTCTTTTCGCTTAAAGACAGAAGCTTAATCAGATTATCCTTATCCAGATGACTCGGTAATTCTTCCAAAATCTTAGCCATCAAGTCGCCGATTATCTTCTTTGGCTTATTGGCAGTATTCTGCTCTAAACCCTGGTTAAGGACCAAGGATGAGCTAGCCAGCAAACTGGAAGAAGCCGTGGCCGCGCCGCTAATAAAGCCTTGGTTCTTAGTTTCCACGACAGTCTGGACGTTCTCCCAAAAGTTATCAGCATCAACCACGACGCCATATTCTTGTCTCAAGTCTATCGGACCGATGATCTTAAGCAGGTCTTCGATTACCGTGGGGGTAAAGCTGATGACGCCATCGACAGTCGGCCCGTCGCTCTTCTCATAGAACCACATGATATTTTGGGCGCTAGTCGGCCAATCCGGCCACCAATTACAATCCCAAAAATGCCACTGGGGATTAACCAACCAAAGAGGAGCCGGCGAGACGATCTTTTTTTTCAAACCAGCCTCGGTGTCATAGGAGCCGCCGCCGGGAACTTCCAGATTCTTTATCTTGCCATCCCTAATATCAACTAAGGCATAGCTGCCCAAAAAACCGCCGCTAGCCCTGAGTTCGGTGTTATTTTGAAAAACCAATAAATATCGCTTATCCTGGTTCAGACCCAAGAATTCATGCAAAGACCGCAGCGAGGAAATAAATGACCCCAGGCCCCGCGAAAGATCTTGGACCTGCTGATTGAGATTAGCGAATTCTGCTTGATACTCGGGGGGCAGATTGCTGATTTTGACCGCGGATAAGTTCTGACTGACTTGTTTTAAGTCACGCTCGGCTAAGCCGCCGTAATAGGAAAAATTTTCCAATATTTTCGCAATGTCTTGCTGAGGGTTATTGAATAAGCTATCAAGCGCCAAGCTGAGGTTCTTACCTAAGCTAGCGGCCGCGCTACCGGCGGCTAAGAGCTTCTTGCTTTCCGCCGCCATTTTGATTTCTGGATTCGAAGAAAGAGAAGCTAAGGATAATAAAGAATTATTAATCTTCTCCGCTTCGGACTGGGCGGCGAGGAATTTCTGGCCAGCGGCACTGAACTCTGAATTAGCGCCGGACCAATCCAGGCTAGCGGCTCGGTCGGCTCCGGCCAAGAAACTGCTAACTCCGGATTGAGAACGGGATAATATCCTTGATTTCAAAGCATCGAGATCGAAATAATAAGACATGACTTTGAAAGGGACGACTAAGACTAAGAGGATGATGATAAAATAAAAAATCTCCCACCATCTTTTATTGCGGCGGACAGGATGGAACAGATGAGGCGCTACTACGATTTGGTCTTTCACTCGAGAAATACGAATATGAGGAACGCGAGAATTTAAAACTTTAAAATGCTTGGCCGCTGAGCGCAGATAAAGGTTCACGAAAGAAGAGCGATGTCGAGACCAAGGCCTCAAGAACCCTTTTCTGCGCCTGGGTAATAATCTGGATGGTAATAAATAATGGGGGACGAAATGCCGCCAAGAAAATTTTTCGGCCTGTGACTGACGCCATTCTTTAGAGCTTAAAAAATCAGGTCCTAATCTCAATTTTTTTAAAATCGAGAAATTAAACAAACTAGACGCAGATCTTCGTTTGCCTTTGTTAGCTCGGCGTTTTGACTCTGGCTGAGCTAATTGCGCCTGGACTTCGTCCTTTTTTCGAGGCGACCTTAAATCTACGACAAAACTAGAGAAATTATTTTTCCTCCGAGGTGAATTAGAATAAATTGACCTATCATCTTGAAATTTCATGCCTTTAATGGATCTTTAGACTGCGCTTATAAACATCCAGGGTTTCTCGGGCGCACTCCCACCAATTATACAGCTTGGCTTGCTGATAACCCTTCTCTATCAAAGACTGGCGTAATCCCTGATTATCCAGAATAATTTTGGCTTTAGCGATAAAATCTTCTTCCTGATAAGGGTTAAAATAAAGGGCTGCTTCCCCTAAGACTTCGGGCAGACTGGATTGATTTGAGCTCAGGACTGGACATCCTTTAGCCATCGCTTCCAAGGGCGGTAAACCGAAACCCTCATAAAATGAGGGAAAAACATAAGCCGCGGCTCTCTGATATATGATTTCTAATTGCCTATCAGGCACGTAACCGGGAAAAATTACCGGGCTGTTAATATTATTCGCCTGCCACAGATTATGGCTGCTAGCATATTCTTTGATTCGCCGATAAAAATAATCGTCTTTACCCACCAAAACTAGGCGCAAATCCGGCTTGTCTTTTCTGAGCTCCATAAACACCCGGATAAGAGATTCTAGGTTCTTATGGGGATAGGCATTACCAACGTATAATAGGAATTGACGACTGATATTATATTTAGCCAGAACTTCTTGGTCGGCCATTTTAGCTACAAACAAAGAATCGTGGCCATGGCTCAGATTAGCTACGCCCTCATAAGTCACAGTAATCTTAGAAGCTTTGACTTTGAATTTATCGATAATGTCATTTTTAGTAAACTGGGAAACCGTAATTATCTGACGAGCCCGCTTGATAGCTGCTAAGATGACCAGGCGATAGGCGATATTTTTCAGAAAGTACATCAGGGGTGATAAAGTGCTGGCCCGACGGGTAGGAAACTTGGTTAGAATTAAATCATGGATGGTGACGATAAAAGGCTTAGGGGTTAAGATCGGCACGTTAAAATGAGGAAAATGAATAAGGTCTACCTTTTCTTTAGTTAAGCGCCAAGGAAACAATATCTGCTCGGCCAAAGAATACCAACGGAAATTAAGTTTTATTTTCTTAACCAAGGGGTCATCGCTTAAGAATTCATCAAAATTGTCAGGACTTAGAAAAATTATAAATTCAAAAGGCCTCGACTCATCCGCCTGGCTGATCTTTATGATATTATCGACTATCTCTTGAGTATATCGCCCCAAGCCTTTGCCCAGGGGGCCATAGAACCGGGCATCAACAGCCAACCTTATTTTTTTCTGCTCTGGTGCCGGCATATCAAGCTGTAGGTAAATTAGGCGGCGGCGAAGCTTTCTCGATCACTGTTTTAGGCTTGGATTGAGACGGATTTTCCAGGGCTTGGCTGGACATTAAAACCTCTGGCTCCTTAATGATCATTTCTTCTTCCAGGTTTTCCAAGACTCCTGGCGCGGCTTCCGGAACTCTATCGAATAACAAATCTTGAGCATTATCGGTTATATCTTCAGAAATCGGCAAAGATGAAGGGGCGTCAGCCTTGCGGCCTGAAGCTTTTTGGATCATCGGCGCCCTCACGCTCGCTTCAATCGGGAAATGCCAGATGGTCGCTAATTCTTCGATGGTATATAAGCCAGCCTTGCGACCGCCCCAGGAATCACGGCGGATGTAATTATTTATAATCCTAGCTTTACGGGCATTCAAACGAGAATCTTTCATGAAATAAGACGTCTTAGTCATCGTATAGTTCAAATCCGGCTTAAAAGAATTTAAATCTAGAGCCGCAAACTGCTTCATATATCCCACTATGCCATTAGCTACCTTGGCTTTGTTGATAACGTCTTTACGAGCTAAGTAAACCACTCTTACCTTAGCTTCAAAAGCCAACTTCGCGGCCTTGCGATATACGCCCTCCATCTGGTTTTTTTCTTTCGGCTTCAGATCCATCATCGTCTTTGACTTCTCTTCCTTCTTTTCCGCTTCAATATCTCCCCAAAGACTGATGATTGATTCGCTCAACCAATCAACAAAGACCATGAATCGGTCTACGATCTTATTGCCCAAACTGACGTCTTTCTTGACTTTACCTAGTATCTTATCCGCCTCGACATCAGCTTCCTTGATCCAATCGAAGCCGGTGGGAATAACGATAATCTGGTACCATAGCTGCTCCCCGGCCCGCAAGCTACTACACAGATCCATTAAAGTGGCCATCGGATCCTTAAACTGGGTTTCCGAGGGGCCGAATTGGTGTTCGAAATCAGGATAAGTCTTAATCGGAAATATCTGGCTTGACGACTGGATAAACTCTGTTCCCCAGATATCATATTCTTCGTCCGGAAAAGTTTTGGGCGCATTATTGGTATAATCGTCCACTTCTACGATCTCAGCGTCGGGATATTGGGAATAGACCGATGACTCTACCAGATTACGGAACTGGATAGGGGTCCGGATTAAAAACTGGGTATAGCCTTCGATACTGACGATTTCATAGCTGAAAGCTAGTTGATACTCGCCTCCGAACCATTTTTCAAAAAAACTTTGGGTCCCATGAGCGCCAGCCAGATAGGAAAACATATTCTCAACCGCTTTGGGCGATTGCTCGTTGTTAGAAGGCAAATCGATCGCCAATAAAATAAACTTATTATTAGCTGACCATTTAAGGCGGCGGGAATAAAGCCACAAGGTCCGATTAGCTAACAAAAACATGATAGCGATCGGAATCCAGCCGATAGTAATAAAAAAATGCCAAAGCAAAAGGCCCGGTGACTGTTGGAATAAATTTTGCCAAGACACCCAATCAATCGTTAAATCCATAAGGATTGCAAAATTATTAACTCTCATATTTTATCATGTTTTATAGAAAATAACAAAATAAAAGCGCTAACAAAAAACCGTCCCTAAAGGACGGTTTTCTTATCTATACTTAATGAGGCAATTGACTTATTTTTTCCATTCTCTTAAGCCATAAACGCCGCGGCCGACTAGGACATAGCGGTTGTCCAAAATGAGTTCATTATGGACGGTAGCAGCATTGGCTGTTTTCTTATCGAATTTGACTTCATTAATCTTTTTGGCGATCTCGGTAAAATGCATAGGGTCACCTTGGTTCTTCAGGACTAGATAGATCTTGTCGTTGATTGTCTTGGGCTTGATCTCCTTCCAGTCAGCTAGGCCCCAATGGCCATACTTATTCTGTTCCAAGTTACGAATCGCCTGCATGAGGGAGTATAAAATCTTATTATTATTGATAATTTCGGCTTTATCCGGAAAAATCTGGCTTTTAAACACTTTAGTGATATCTAAATCGGAATCACGTTTCAGTTTCTCCTGATGCTTAGTATAAGCCTCTGAATTCTTCAGAAGATCCAAGAGTTCTTCAGTACTGACAGTCTTTTTCAAACCGTCAACCTTCTTTAATAAATCACTGGTAATATCTTCTAAATGGTTTAAATCATGATCCTTAAGACGATAAGCTGGGTTAAAATTATCCGCGTTTTCCATGGTTTCTAAATCATCTTGCAAAATACGAGAAATAAGGAAATGAAAATGATTTTTATATATCGCGCGATTCTTCTCATAATCCGCCCCTTCAGTCTGGCCGCTTAACTCTAAGCAGATAACGGTCAAGATATCTAATAAATAATCCTGGCGCATCAGGCCGCCGTGTTCACTCACTAAATGCTTCACCGTTTCTTTTAAAGCACCGATATGACCTTCTAAACTTTCTAGTTTTTTGATCTTCTTGATGCTGGCCGCCTCGATCTGGCGTACCCGTTCCCGAGTCAGCTTATGCATCTGACCGATCTTTTCCAAGGTTTCGCCTTCGCCACCGTCAAAACCAAAACGACGGGAAATAATGTCTTTTTCACGATCCATTAAATCAGCGAAGAGGTTACCGACAATAGTGATAGCGTTTAAACGGTTTATTTCTTCGGTTTTTTCTTCCTTAATGATTTTTTCTAATAAGTTTTCCATAAAAGGAAAAATATAGCCTTGACTATATTTAATTAAAATTTGATTTAGAGTAATCTCAATCTATCATAATATTTTATATTAGTCAAGCATAATTGACTAATATAAGCTATTTTGACTATTTTTTCCTATTATTAAACAAAAATCTTTCAAAAAATATTGCCCATAAATAGCTTAAAAAGCGGAGGGATAAAATAATGATTTTGTTTTTTAAGTTTTGTTTTGACCAGTGCTTGCGCCAGATCAAGCGTTGATTTTGGAAAGACCATTGCCTTATCTGACGGCTCTTACTTTTCCGTCCCTTTATTATCCCCAAAAGGCCGGGATCGGAAACGCGAGCGCTACGGTCATGATACACTACCGCCTCCTGAACCAGACGCGAAACTTGACCACGGCTAAAAAGCCGATAGGCTAGGTCGCAATCTTCTTTATACATGAACATCCTTTCGTCAAAATATTGGCCTTTCTCCTTAATGCTCTCCAAGGCAGACATACGGAACAGGCCAGCGGCCCCTGAGGGGCCAATAATCGACGGCTGGTCTCCTTTATCCTCTTGGCCCTGGCCATAATCAGCAAAACGTAAACCCGGTTTTAAGACCAGACCCAAGGTATCAATCCGGCCAGAATGCAAATCTAGGACTTTAGGGCTAGCCGAAGCTAAATTCAAATCTCTGTCTAAAGCACTGATTAATTCCTTGATAGCCTCTTTATCTAAAACCGTATCAGGATTTATCACCAAAAAATATTCCGCCTCTAATTCCCGAGCTCGGGCGATCAAACGATTATAGCCTTTAGAAAAACCCAAATTAGCGCGATTCCAAATAAATTCTAGCTTAGGGTCTGCGAAATTAAAAAAAACAGCGTTCGGGTTAAGCGCTGATTCGCTATTATCGCCGACCAGAACCTTATAATCTCCACCCCAAACAGACAAGGCTGATTGAAGGCTCGGCCAAAAATCCGGCAAATAACGAGCACTAGATTCGTTATAAGTTAAAAACCCGACCGCTAATTTCATAGCTATATGATCATTTTTCCAGACAATTTTTCTTTAGCGAAATTTTGAGCTTTAAGCAGGCTGTCGAAAGTCCCAGCATCAAGCCATTCGCCTTCAACCATGGCAACTGATAATTCATTCTTCTCTAAATACCAGTTGTTCAAATCCGTTATTTCCAGTTCCCCTCTCTCGCTGGGTTTCATGTTCTTAGCGATTTCAACCACGCGGCTATCATAGACATAAAGTCCGGTAACGGCATAATTACTCAGATACTCTTGTGGTTTCTCTACTATCTTCTGCGCCTTATTATTCTCATCAAATTTAACAACTCCGAAACGCTCCGGATCGGGTACAGATTTAGCAAAAATTTTCGCTCCGCCCTTAAAATTCTTGATTTCTTCAGAAAAGTCATCCTCAAAGATATTGTCCCCCAAGATCATGGTTACGTCTTCATTATCAATGAAATTCTGACCAATAATGAAAGCTTGAGCTAACCCTTCGGGCTTATCCTGGATCTCATAGGTGAATTTAACCCCGAATTCCTTACCACTACCTAAAAGGTTAAGATAATCGCCCGCTCTTTCCGGCGCTATAATGATTAAGATCTCCTTGATACCGGCTCGAATTAAAGTATTTAAGGGATAATAAATCATCGGCCGGTCATAGATAGGAAGCAGCTGCTTGCTAGTTATTTTGGTCAGAGGGCGCAAACGAGTGCCTGAGCCGCCAGATAAAATGATGCCTCTCATAATATTAGAGATTTAAATATTCTTTTAAAGCCTCGGGCCAAGCCCTTAAATTAGGCAAGTTATTATTTTCTAAAATCGAATAAAGGGGGCGGCGAGCTGGACGGTTTAAATCTGCTCCTTTAATGGCGATAAGCCGTGGATTAAGGCCCTTGATCTCAAACAGCGTTTGAGCCGCCTCAAACCAATTAGCCGCCTGAGAGTTGGTAATATGGTAAATGCCGGCAGGATGGGGGGACTGAAGCAGAGCTTGAGTAGCTCGAGCTAAATCGGGCGTATAAGTAAAGCAGCTGCTTTCTTCATCTACCACCTTTATTTCCTCTTTATTCTGAGCTAAATCCAGCATAATGTCAAAAAAGCTCGATTTAGATAGGGGGCTGGCACCGCGCGGACCGAACAGCTTAGAAGTGCGGATGATAAAATAAGACAAACTAGACTCAGCCGCTATGCGCCTGATCGCCTCTTCGCCGGCCGCCTTGCTGGCTCCGTATTTATTAACTGGATTAACCGGATCATCTTCTTTAAACTTTGGCTTGTTTAAATCGCCGGAAAAAACATAATCACTAGAGTAATGAAGCAAAGTCGCCCCTATCGCTATAGCGATTCGAGCCAAAGATTCTGGCAGATCACGATTTAGTTTATAGGCTAAATCTAATTCTTCTGAATCTTGTTCGCATTTATCCACCGCGTTATAGGCGACGGCATTAATTATGACTTCCGGCCGGAGCTGACCGATCTTTTCTTCTAGTAAGGGGAAATTTAAAAAATCAAGATCTTCCCTGTCCCAGGCTAAAGATCCTGAAAAAATCCGACTGAGTTGCGTGCCCAAGTTGCCCTGGCCGCCTAGAATAAGAACTGACATAATAATTTCGCTAAAAAATTAATCCCATTCTGCCCCCTGCCTGACTAACAGGTCTTTCGCCTGGTCAGGCTGGGCCATGATAGCCTTCACCGCTTTTTCCATCCGCATCCCCTGGGAGCCTTTGATTAAAATAAGGTCTTCGTTTTCAATCTCACCTAACAAGAAATCAGCCGCCTCGCTTGGAGAGTCAAAAGTATGGACATGGTTTTCATCCAAGCCATTCTCTAGAGCTGCCTGAGCGCTAAACCGAGATTGCGGTCCGACGCTAATTAAAAAATCTATCTTAAGCTCAGAAACTTTCTCACCAACCTGGCGATGGCCAGATTCGGAATAAGAACCTATTTCTAACATATCCCCCAAGACTGCCCAACGGCGGCGGGCAGGCATTTCTCCTAGAACTTCCAGGGCAGCTAAAGCAGAATCGGGTGAAGAATTGTAAGTGTCATCGATGATAGTTGCGCCCTTAAGAGCCGGGATCAGATTCAAGCGCCCCAAAGGCGGCTTGAATTCCGATAAGCGCTGGGCGATATCCAATAAGTTAAGTCCGTAATGCAAGCCCAGGGCGGCTCCAGCTAAAACAGCATAGACAGCCGGCCGGCCGACAGCTTGTTTCATGAACACCGGCACAATCGAGCCCTGATAGCTTAGCTTGAAATTCCGGCCATGCCATTCTTGGGCCACTAAATCAGCGCCGCGATCGAAGCCATAACTAAGAACCTTGGCACGGCTAGCTTCCGCCATTGCCCTAGTCGCTTCGTTATCATAATTTAAAACCACTAGGCCGTTATTATCGACCTGTTCGACTAACTTCTGTTTTTCGGCCTGGATTTTAGATAGGCTGCCAAAAAATTCCAGATGGGAATGGCTGACAGCTGTGACGACGCCGATATTAGGTTTGACGATTTTTGTCAGATAGTCCATATCACCAGGGCGATCTACTCCCATCTCTAAGATTAAAAATTTAGGATAATTCTTGTCTGTAAAAATTAATAGCTTCAGGGCGCGCGCTAAAACGGCCAGCCAGGCGGAAATAGACCGCCCGCCGGACTCTAGGCCTAAGATCGTCAAAGGCAAACCGATTTCATTGTTATAGTTCTTATAGCTGGCGCGGACGGAAAATTTATAACTCAAAACCCAGGCAATAGCGTCTTTAGCACTAGTCTTACCGATACTGCCCGTAATCCCGATAATCTGAGGCTGGTATTTCTGAAGCACCAGGCGAGCCAAAATTTTTAGTTTTAATTGCAAGAGGCGACGCATAATTAATCAGCTTTAGTCTTAGGAACCTGATAATATTTAAGGAGAAAATCGGCAATATCGCGCCATAAGGGCACGACTGAACCTTCAGCGTATTCGACATCCTTAGGATTATCAATCTTAGTTAACATGACGAAACGCGGGCTGTCAATCGGAGCAATGCCGACAAAAGTATGGATATAACGATCTTTAGCGTAACCGCCTCCTTCTGCAACCTGAGCGGTCCCGGTTTTCCCGCCGATATAATAGCCACTCAAGGCTGCCCGTTTGGAATGGCCGCTTTCGACGACGTTAGCTAACATCGCCAAAATCGTCGCCGCGGTCTTTTCGCTCACCACCTTTCTGACCATCTTAGGACTGACTTCATCCCTATGACCGTCCGGCCTGACTATAGTTTTGACCAGATAAGGCTTCATCAGTTCGCCCCGATTAGCCAAGGCGCTATAAGCCATCACCATCTGCAGAGGCGTCACGGAAATACCCTGCCCGAAAGAGGCGGTGGCAGCATCAATTTCCTTAATCTTATTCTTCAAAAGATTATCAATATTACCATTAGCTTCAGATCCTAGTTCTAGGCCGCTACGCTCACCGAAACCGAAATTCTTTACATAATCGGAAAAGACTTTGGCGCCAATAGTACGCATAGCGAAAATGGAACCGGTATTCAAGGAATTTTCCAAAACGAAATTCATATCGACCAAGCCGTGCGCTCCCTTGGTTGAGAAATCAGAATTGCTAATCGGCTTATTCCAGCCTTTGATCATCATCTGCCCAGGATCTTGGTAAGTAGTAGAGGGCGAAACCTTGCCCTGGTCCAAGGCAGCCGCCATGGTAATGGTTTTAAAGACCGAACCAGGTTCGTATTGATGCGAAATAATCGGATTGTTAAAGATTTGCAAATCCTTGATTTCTTTATAATTATTAGGATTGAAATCTGGCACAGAACACATCGCTAAAATCGCTCCGCTCTGCGGTTCGACTATGATGACGCTGCCACCGTCGGCACCGTGTTTTTTAACGGCCTCGCTTAATTTTTCACAAGCTGCGAATTGTACAGACCGATCGATGGTTAGAACTAAATCAGAGCCGGCTTCCGGCTTAACATATTCTCGATCGTTAACAATCACCACCTCGCTCGTCCCGCCGCGCTCCGATTTCAGGGAGCCATACTTACCAAAGAGCTCGTCATTAAAGAATTCTTCCAAGCCATAACGGCCCTTCTCTTCTTCATCAACATAACTGACAAAACCTAAGAAATGGGCACCAATATTGTTATCGGGATAATAGCGGTATTTCTTAAAATCAAAGCCCAGGCCAGTAATGCTTACTTCCTGACCGTCGTTCTTACTGACCACTTTTTGGTTTTTAATTTCTAAATCGCCAGGAGCCCGCCCGCTCAAAAAAGCATACAAACGAAGCAGGTCTTCGGTGCTCAGCTTATTCTTCAAAGGCTCATAAGGGTCGCCGGGTTTATCTAACTTAGCTAAATAAGCTTTAATAAGCTCTTCTTTTTGCCTATCAAAATCGGACTCGGGAAGAGCCGTTTCACTGCTGCTAGCTTGACTGTCCGTCTTTATTTCCTGCTCTGGCTTCAACTGTTTCAAGCCTTCAAGATCAAAAAATTCAAACAGTTTCTCAGCTAATTCTGGTGCCTGGGTAATATCTTTAGGTACAGCGTATAAAAAAGCAAAGTCCTTACTGCTTGCTAAAGGATAGAGCTTATCATCCTGGCCGCTCAAACGGTCGGAAATCAAGATCCTCCCCCGATCGGGCTTCAGCTGGCTGTTTATCTGGTGTTGAGAAGAAGCGAGGGCGGTATACCAATCGCACTGCTTAATCTGCAGGTTGAATAATTTATAAATCAAAGCGGCGCATAATAAAAAAATAATCGCAATCACTAAATGCAGGCGATTATTTTGAAAGCTGACCGCGCCTCGATTGTTTGTCCGCCGATCACGCCACATAATTACTTTTTAGCTACCATGTTCTTATTAAGGGTGAGATAATCAACTTCTCCAACTGCCACCATATTCAAGCCTTTAACCTTCTCCACTAGATTGTTATATGACTGGATGGCCATTACCTTGTCTTCTATCTCCTGGTTTTCATTGGCCAAGGAAGTCGCTCGGACTTTTAACTCCTTAAGGGCGAAACCTTTGACTGTTAAATCATTGATACAGACGACATAGGCCAGACCGAAGAGTAAAATTAGGGAAAAAAGCCCTAAATTCAACATTTTTAAAGATAAGCGCCTTGATTTGGGCCGAGACGTGGCGTTTAGTTTATTTTTAAAATCGGTCATAAGGATGACTAGTTAGTATATCTAATTTAAAAATTATCTTTTTATCGCCGCTCTCAGCTTGGCACTGCGAGAGCGGGGGTTGAACTGAATTTCGGCTTGATTCGGAACAAGTGGTTTCTTGGTTACAATCAACAGTTCCTCCTGACTATGGTTTCGAAAAAAATTCTTAACGATCCGATCTTCACCGCTATGGAAGGAAACGACTACTAAGCGCCCGCCGGGAGCGAGTAGGTCCAGAGCGGCCGGTAAAAACTGTTCCAAAACTCTTAATTCTTGATTGGTCTCCATCCTTAAAGCTTGGAATACCCGGGTGGCTGGATGGATTGACTGATGGCGGAATCTCCCCGGAATAGCGCTAACTATCAATTCTCGCAATTCTTTAGTGTTGGTAATCCTGTTTTCTCGGCGCCAGGCTACGATCCTCTTGGCAATCTGATAAGCGAACTTCTCTTCCCCGTATTCCCTAAAAACCCGGGTGAGCTCTAACAAGGGATAAGTATTGATTATTTCAGTCGTATCTAGGCCGTCATGACCAAAAGCCATATCAAGCGGCCGATCGCCTTGGAAAGAAAATCCTCTTTTCTCATCAGCTAACTGGGCTGAAGATAAACCTAGATCGACCACTATTCCCTGAACCAGGATTCCCTCGCCAAAGACTTGTCTGGCCGCCTCTTTAATATTTTTAAAATTCTCTTTAACTAAATGAACGTTTTTTACCTTTTTCTCCTTTAATATCTTTTTGGCGTTTTTTAAAGCCAAATCATCAAGGTCAAGGGATAACACCTGGCCTTTGGCTCCGACGGCTAGCGCTAAAGCTAGAGTATAACCGCCGCCGCCCAAAGTACCGTCAATTACCAGGTCGCCCGGTTTCGCTCGGAGACTAGCCAATACCTCGGGCATCATTACTGGGACGTGCTCATACATACTAAACTCCCAAATCTCCTAATTCTTCGGCGATCGCATTACTGTTCTTTTCTGCTTCGGCTTTATATTTCAACCAGGCTCCTTCCGGCCAGATTTCTAAATGGTTATAAAGGCCGGCAATAATTATGCTTTTTTTTAAAGACGAAAACTGCCGCAAATATTCTGGCAAAGTAATCCGACCCTGGTTATCAAACTCGACATCCATAGCACCAGCGAGCATATGACGGCTAAAAGCCCGAGCCTTAGCCTGGCTTAAAGGTAAGGCGGCGAATTTCTGGGCAATCTTTTCAAATTGTTCTTTGGAATATAAAAATAAGCAGTTATCCAAACCCTTGGTAACCACCGCGCCCTTTTTTAAGATAGCCCGAAACTTAGCTGGTATAGCTAAGCGGCCCTTGTCATCAAGATTGTGTTTATACTCACCAATAAACATATATTCGAATTAGCAATTAACTGATTCACCTTTGTTCCCCACTTTTCACCTGACAAGTATAATTATACACCACTAAGCCCCTCCTGGCAACCTTCATAAAAGCCCTAAAATAAGAGAAATAAATAAAAAAAGAAGCACTTATCAACAAGAGCTTCTTCTAATTTATTAAATTTTCTTTTTTCTAGGAAAAGTTATCAACAGGCTCTAATCCTAGGCCCCGATATTCGGTTCACGATCATAGGTTGGGGATACTATCTGGAGACCGCGACTTTTCTTGATAGTCTTCTCCTGGCCAATCGGGTAAACCGGGATCTTAAGAGCATAAGCCAGGGCATTAGCGGTAGCTATCCCTATCCTCAAAGCCGTGAAGCTTCCCCCGGAAGCAGCCACCCTGATTTCACTTAAATCCTCCAAGCTAACCCGGGATTTTCCCATTAACTTTTGAATAGCCGGCAAGAGCTTCTCTGATTGTCGGCGGGGCGCTGTTAAACTCAAACGGCTAACCGTTTCCTTTTTCTGCCCGACCCGTCTTTCTAGCCGCAGATATATCTTTTCTTTGTCCGAAGTATTAATAAATAAAATCATACTAAGTATTAAATAAAACCCTATCTAAATCGGCTAAACTATTAACCCTGACTAAAGAAGCCCGAAGCTGCGATGCTCCCTCTAGGCCGTTTACATAATAAACCAAATGCTTCCTTAATTCCACTAAACCATTATCGCCTTTGAGCTGGTGGACGAGCTTGGCGTGCTGTTTCATGAGTTTGAAAATCTCTTTAACTCCAGGTCGAGCTTGTCGTTTAAATATCCAAGGATTTCCCATCGCGCCTCGTGCGATCCCAACCCCGTCAGCTTGAGTAGCTTGCAAAACTAAATCTATATCCTCCGGGCTATTGATGCCGCCGTTAGCTAAAACGATACCCGGAAAATGTTGCTTGGCGGCTCTAATCAGCTTTAGATCAACCGGACCGCTAAAAGCACCGGCTAAGGTCCGGCCATGGATCATGACAGCCTTAATATCTAAATCGGACAATTTGTCCAAAAACTTCAAAGCGTTGGTTTTGCCGGCTCCAGCCCTAATCTTAATCGATAGAGGTAAATTAGTAGTTTCTAAGATAGCCCTTATGATCTGCCTGGTTTTTTTATAATCAGACATCAGGCTCGCCCCGGCTCCTTGTTTTAGAACCTTTTTCACCGGGCAACCGCAATTCAAATCTAGGCCGGCCGGCTTCACCTGCTCGCTTATAATCTTAGCAGCTCGGGCAAAATGTTCAGGCTCGGAACCAAATAATTGGACGACATAATTCTTTTCTTTCTTGGAATCAAAATCCATCAGGCTGATCGTCTCAGCTGAATCATAAAATAGGGCGGTAGCGCTTACCATCTCGCTATAGACCACTTGGGCGCCGAAACTCGAAGCAATCTGCCGATAGGCGCTATCGGTAAAACCAGCCAGAGGAGCTAAGGCCAAAATCGGCTTCTCTAAATTTGACCAAAAATTCTTAGACATTATTTTTTGCTGACCCGGCTCGAGGCGGCCGCATCCTCTACAGTGTAGCCCAGTTCTTCCAATTTCCAGCGTAATTCATCCGCTCGAGTAAAATGCTTGTTTCGACGGGCTGTTTCCCTCTCTGCTATTATCTCTTCTACTTCCCTAGGTAAAACTGTTTCTTCGAGGGGAGGAATATTTTCTAAATCAAGCCCCCATACCCGATCAAAATCGTATAGTGTGGCCAGCTTATCCTTGGCGGCTAAGTTAGATTTTAAAATTTCCGGCACTAGAGCTAATGTCGCTGGCACATTGAAATCATTAGCTAAGGCCTCGAAAAATTTTTTCTGCAAAGCCTTATCTGCCCGACCGGCCCGACGGCCTAATTCCCTAACCCGCTTATACAAACTTTCTAGTCCAGCCTGGGCGGCTTTCATCGCCTCCCAAGTAAAATTCTGGTTGGAGCGGTAGTGGGCTTGGAGGAAAAAATAACGCAAAGCTAAAGGCATGAAACGTTTTTCTTCAATCTCGGCCAAGCTATAGCTAGTACCAGCCGATTTGGACATCTTCTTATTATCAACTAATAGATGGGCATTATGTAACCAATAATTAACAAACTTCTGGCCATTAGCTGTTTCACTCTGAGCGATTTCATTAGTATGATGGACCGGAATATGCTCGATTCCGCCCATATGTATATCGATCGTATCGCCTAAAAACTTCTTGGCTAAGGCGGAGCACTCTAGATGCCAGCCCGGAAAGCCTTCTCCATCCTTCACTAAGGGGGAATAGAAAGGTGAAGGCCAAAACTGCAAAGCTTTCTTATGGACTCCGGCTTTAAAGAACCAAAGAGCAAAATCGGCCGGATCTTTTTTCTTCGGGTCGATCACTTCGCCTCGTCCAGCCTGGCTCTTATTCTGACTCAAATCCTGTCCGGACAAACGGTTATAGTCAGGAAACTTGGCTACAGAAAAATAAATCGCCAATTCGGTTTGGTAAGCAAAACCTTTATCCATCAGGGTTTTGACTAAAGCGATATCTTCCTTGATGTAATCGGTCGCGCGAGGCCTAAACTTCGGGGGCCAAATATTAAGATAGGAGGTATCTGATTCATAAATATCAATATATCTCTGAGCAATCGCCTGCGGACTCAAGCCCTCACGACTGGCGCCTTGGGACATCTTATCTTCGCCCGTGTCTTCATCAGAACTTAAGTGGCCGACATCCGTATAATTCCTGACCATATTCACCTTATAGCCAAAATAGGAAAGGCTGCGATTAACCAGATCGGCACAGACGGCGCCGCGAAGATTTCCGATATGCTGGATCCAATAGACGGTCGGTCCGCAATAATAAAAAGATATCTGCCCCTTTTTCAAAGGCAAGAATTCTTCCTTCTGTCTAGTTAAAGTATTATAGAGATAAATTTTTTTCATACTGCTTGATAAACTCATTTATTTTCTCCTGATAATCGCCTCGGACCACCTCCTTACTTAAGACCGACATAACAGCTAAAGGCTTAAGACCGATAAAATCGGCCAGGATCTTAAATATTTTCTCTTGGCCAACTCCCTGCTGGGTAGTAAAACAGGCTAGGGCCTTAAAGCTACTTTTGAAGCGATCAAGATAGGCGCGAATCGGCGAAGACATGGTGCCCGCCCAGAGAGGCGTGCCGATGATTACTAAGTCATAATCGGCGGGATTTAAACGAGGCGCTTCAATCTGGGCCAACTTTTTGCTAATCGCTTCACGGCCGCTGACGATATATCCTAAAACGCCGGAGCGCGGGTTATGATCGATAATTTCTTCCAAATCGGCCCCGATCTTTTCCGCTAAGCTCAAAGATAATTTTTTGGTTAAGCCGGTACGGGAATAAAAAGCTATTAAAATCTTCATAGAGTATAAAATTAATCCGCTGACCAGCGCATCTTCTCTAAAGAAGGCGCAAAGCTGGCTAAATTCTTCTGTAAATCGCGATGAAGGCTTTTGTCAGCGGAAAACTGGGCATACTGATTGCCTAAAGATTCAATCAACTTCTTATAGACCCCCTTTTCCTTAGCTGACGGCTTACTATTCTCGGCTAAAGAATGTAATAAGTCATTTAACTCCGCTTTGCTCAAGGAAAAATAAAAAAGCGGGACATGCTCCAAACTGCGACTTGTCAGCTGGCCATCCTCCATAGCAGCGCCATATTTTATCCTGGCTCCACCCTTATCCATCTTATTTTTTATCTTAACAGCTTTTTTCTGGCTACCGTCATCGCCGTCGCGCCCCAAAACATCGTCAATACCGCAGATAACCGCCCCGCTTTCCCGGTCGACTATTATATTATCAGCGCCATTTTCATAATCGTCATAATCAGAAGCCCTTAACACCGCGAACTTATCACCCAACACGCGATTAAAGAGCAAGGTGATACCCATCTCGGCTAAGTTAGCAGGGTCGCTTTCTTTCTTAATAGTCCATTCTTCCCAACTCAAGCCTTTTTCTTGGGCCCAGGCTCTTTCTTTGATATCAATATTCTTTTTATCATAATCAGCTTCAGAACCAGACATGATAATTTTGCCTTCAGTATCCATAAAACCTTTATAGCCCGGCTTTTCAGATAAAGCTCTCAGCGAAGCCTGCAAAGAACCAAGATAATATTCTGGTCTAGGTTCCAGGTTCTTTTTAGGTTCGAATTGCGATAAATCTATCTTATCGCCCGGACGCAGGCCCGGTAAATACTCAATGGACATAAGATTATTTAAAAAATATCGGAATCCTTAATTCATCATCATTTTCCGGCAGACCACTCGGATTATCTTTCTTGATTACCATATAACCGCTGGTCGCCTGGGTAGAAAAATTTAAATTCGCCGTAAAAGGTACTAAATCGCTAGTCATCCAATCGCTTAAAGCCCGGGCAGGGACGGATACAATTTCCTGCCCCTGATTATCAAGCAGTTTAACCGGCAATGAAGCCTCAAAAAACCAGCTTCCCGGAGCTAAACCGCTAACTTCATAGGGGCTTAGAATAAGCTCGCTAGCCTGAGGCTTGACGATCCGCGGCTTAGACTCTGCGCTGATAACCGGGGTCGTACTAGCGGGCATTACCGGATTAGCCGGAACTTGTTCGACTACCTGAGGAACCCTAGGCTCCTGATTAACCGCTTTCTTCTTTGATCCGGCAACACGGAGTAAAAGAGCGCTAGCTAAGATGACGGCTAAGATTATTAAAGCAAATTTATGATCTTTAAACATAAAATTTACAAACTAAAAATCAGACGGCCAATCCGGCTTATGTTTGGAACGGCGTTTATAGGCTTTAGCGCTAGCCTGTGTCTTTCCTTGCAATTTAACAGCGGCTGACAGGGAGCTTTCTCTTTTAAGTTTCTTTAGCACCTTCAATTTGTCTTGAGCGCTTAATTTGACGATTATATTGGTTGGGGCCATATCATTCATCTTTATTCTAGCATATTTCTCTAAACTATCCACCCTTGACAGATAACAAAAAGCCGCTCCCAAAGCGACGTCTTGGTGGTCGTTAGTGGGCTCGAACCACTGACCTCTGCGATGTGAACGCAGCGCTCTAACCAACTGAGCTAAACGACCTTATGCTAAAACAATAAGATAAATCCTCGCCAGCGTCAATATTACCATCTAAAAAAGAGCCTTATTTTCTAAGGCTCAAACTTTTTAAGGCTCTGTCCTAAGGCTTTCCGCCCAGACTAGCTCAGCTGTTCCTTGCTTATATATCTCTTCCCAAGCAAACAACTGGCAGGCTTCCCGGAAAATGTCATAATAGCGCTGGATTAAAGGATGATGAAAATGGGTCACCAAGGTTTGCATGATGTCGCGATAGTAGGTAGCCATGAGCTCTTCGGAAACCCCGAAAATCTCCCAGATCCTCATCTTCTTATGCTTATAATCTTCAACCAGAGAAAAAAGGTTGTGGACTTGGTTAGCGGCGAAGATTATCTTAGCCGGCGGACTCAGGCGATGGAAATCACCCAAGGCTTCATACTTGCTACTGCGCCAATCAAGCAATGCACCGTTCTGGGAATCACGGTAATGGCTGATTTCATCGACCAGCCTGGCAGCCGAGATGCCGATCATGAGGACGAGATCCGTGTAATCATAAATCTGTCCGGGATCTTTAGCATCCGGCTTAGGGATTTCTTTCTTGAAGAAATCATGGAAAAGGGCGGCGACTTGGGTGCTAACATCGTCGCTGTGATCCTTGACGATCAAGAAGACGCTAAAAGAATGGGTAATGTAGGGCAAATCGCTGCCTTCGCGCTTGATGCCATCATAAATACGGGTAGCCAAATTAATAGCTTGCAAGACCTCTAGGTTTATCATGCTTATCGGTTTTAAGGTGATTGATTTTAAAATAACGGTGCCCGAAGAGGGACTCGAACCCTCACGGAGTTGCCTCCACAGCGCTCTGAACGCTGCGTGTCTACCAATTTCACCATCCGGGCTGTCTCTGTGACTTTTTCAGCTTGCCATAAAAAAAATTGCTTGTAAAGTAAGCAAAATGCTACAATATAAGCATGTTGGATCTAAAAACCGAAAAAAAATATTTTGACCTAGGATACAGATATGTCGCCGGCTTAGATGAGGCTGGACGCGGCCCCTTAGCCGGCCCGGTTGTAGCGGCTTGCGTGATTATCGACCAAGATTTTTCCCTAGATGATCCAGAGCTAAGCTTAGTGGCTGATTCTATAAAGCTCAGTGCCAAGCAGCGGGAAAAGTTGTTTGCCGTCATCAAAGCAAAAGTTAAAGCAGTGGAAATCGGCGTAGTCGACAATCTGACGATCGATAAGATAAATATCCTCCAGGCCAGCTTCTTGGCTATGCGCCACGCCTTAAAAAAAATCCCGCTCCAGCCGGATTACATTCTATTAGACGGTCCTTTTAAAATTCCCAAAATAAGCCAGCCGCAAACCGCTGTCATCAAGGGTGACAGCCAGATATTCTGTGTTGCCGCCGCTTCTATCATCGCTAAAGTCAGCCGCGATTATATGATGTCGGAATTGGCTAAAAGCTACCCCCAATATGCTTTTGAGAAACACAAGGGCTACGGCACCAAGCTTCATCTGGAAAGGATCGCCCAATATGGTCCCTGCCCCATCCATCGCTTCAGCTTCGCACCCCTGAAAAATCCTCAAGACAAAGACTTAAATAAATCGAGATAAGCGCGTGCGCTCCCAGACCAAGAAAACTCAGCGACTTGCTGTTTAGCCTGCCCGATAAGAGCGTCTCGCAATGTGGTATCACTCAGCCCTAAACCCAAGGCTTTAGCTAATTGAGGAATATTATAGGGATCAATACTCAAGACGGCTTTCCCGCCAACTTCGGGTAGACTAGAAACATTAGAACAGACGACCGGCAAATTATAACTCAAGGCTTCTAAGGGCGGAAAACCGAAGCCTTCATAAAAAGAAGGATATACGAATAAGCCCGCCCTTAGATACAAGCAGGCTTTATCCGTCTCTGATACATAACCTAATAACCTAATATCATTTTTATAAGATGATCCCTGCCAGGCGGCGCGGATCTCTTTTGTTTTCCAGGCATCAGCTCCGGCTATGACTAAGAGTTCGGACCGGTCAGGATTATTCGCCCGGAATAACTCATAGGCCCTGATTAGGCCCAAGATATTCTTCCTCGGCTCGACATTGCCTAGATATAAGATATAAGGCGAAGATAACTTATGGATTTTCAAAAACTCCGTGATAGCCTCGGACCTAAGCTCGCTGGCCCGGCGGTTAAGACCGGAGTGTACCACGGAAATTTTATCCGCTCCAAGCCCCAGAAGCTCTATTAGGTCCTGACGTGTATTCTCTGATACGGCCACCACTCGGTCAGCCCTTTCAATCAGCCGCTTAACTGCTAAGGCTCGATGCCAAATATTCTTCCGACCGGAAAAGAATTCAGGGTATCGCAAGAATGACAGGTCATGGACGGTCAGGACAAACTTCGTCTGAGGCGACAAGGCGCAAAAATTAAGATGGGGAGCGAAAAATAAATCACAACCGCCAATCAGCTGATCGATTTTAGGATAAGCTAATAATTTTTGCCCCAAGTAATTAAAAATCTTATTGGGATAGCGGCTAGCGATAATCTTGACTCCCGGACGCTTTAAAAAATCCAAGCGACCGCTGAGGTCACGCCAAGAATTATAAAAAAGGCGGTATTCGTTATCAGGGTCGAGCTCAAAAAGCGCGGCCAAAAGATTGGCCGCGTATTCGGAAACACCACTATAATGCTTATCCATGAGAACCCTGGCATCGAAACCGATAATCATAAGCTTAATCCAAAGACTTAATTTCTTCTTGGCCGCTGGCCATATCCTTTATTTTATAAACACTCTGGTTCTTTTCTTCGCCGCCGAAGATAATTACCTTGTCGATACCGCTCTTATTGGCGTACTCCAAGGCTTTGCCTAATTTCTGTTCTTCCAAACCCAAAACTATGTTTAATCCTGAGATTCTTAAGCTCTTAGCTAGCCTCTTCACTTCTAAGGTGAGACTAACATCTAAAAGAGGCAAATAATATCTAACGGGCGCAAATTTTTTCAAACCGGGTATCAGCCCCCAGCTATCTAAGAACAAGCGAGTCGTTTCGTCACCTGGAGCGAAGCCGACCGCCGGAAAACTTGCCCCGCCGAAAATATCTGCTAGGCCGTTATAGCGGCCGCCGCCGAACATCGCCCGATTATTTTCGGGATTATTGTCGAACACCTCGAAAATAAGGCCATCATAATAATCAAAACCACGAATAACAGCTGGATTGAATTTAACATAATCGCCATAGGATAAATCAGTTAGCTCCTTGATCACTTTTTCGAGCTCTAAATAGGCTGGATTATCTTTTAGAACCGGCAAAACTTCGCCCAGATCCTCTAAACTTCGGCTCCCGATAAACTTATCAAGGTCGCTGATAGCCTCAGCTTTCAAGCCGGCTTCACTTAAGCGGGCTCGAAAATCTTCCTGGCTAAGCTTATTAAATTTATCCAGGGTACGGACTACCTCGAGCTTGGTCTCGGCCAATTTCTCAGCGGGCACGTCTTTTAAAGCTATATCCAAGACAGCCTCAATCAAACGCCGACTGTTTAGGTTCAAGGAAAAAGAATCTTTCGGAGGATTGAACTCCAACATTAAATCCAAGGCTAATTGTAAAATTTCCAGATCAGCACTTAAAGCAGAGCTACCGAAAGTATCGCAATTAAGTTGCCAGAACTCCCGATTGCGGCCACGTTGCGGCTTCTCGTTACGCATGAAATTAGCGATGGAGAAATACTTCAAAGGCTTAGGAGAAGAAGCATATATCTTAGACACCATGCGCGTCACTGAGGGCGTCATCTCCGGCCGGATTGACAGCTCCCGTCCACCCAGGTCGGTAAAGGTAACCAATTCTTTGCCGCCGACATCTTCTCCGGACTTAGCACGATAGACTTCGGCGCTTTCGACTAAAGGGGTCATGTATTCTTCGAAGCCGTAGCGCAGGCAGACTCGCCGCCAAGTATCAAAAATATATTTTCTAATTAAAAACTCCTCAGGCAGCCAGTCCCGAGTTCCTTTCGGCTCTTGGTTGGAGATAATCTTGTTTGACATATTTATCCTAAAATTAAATAAATTTAACCAACATAAAATCAATTTAATCTTACAATACTTAGTAAAATTAATCAACTTGCCAGCCGCGCCAGGAGTTTAGAAAAAGTTTAGATAAAATTTAAAGCCCAAATTATATAATTTACTTATATTTATCTAAACAACAAAAATATGCGCATCCTTATCATCGAGGACGACCAGGAAATCCGGGATTTCCTAAAATCTAACTTAGCCACCGAACTTTTCGCAGTCGACGTAGCGGCTGACGGCGAACAAGGTCTAAGCTTGGCGCGCAGCAATGATTATGACCTAATCATTCTGGATTATGTCTTGCCCAGGCTCAATGGCGCCCAAATCTTAGCTAGCTTGAGACGCGACCAGAATCAGGTGCCGGTTATCATCCTTAGCGTAAAGTCGGAATTTAACACCAAGAAAGAACTATACACGTTGGGAGCGGATGATTATCTGACCAAGCCCTTTCTCTTCCAAGAGTTAAAACTAAAGATTAGGGCCTTGCTTAAGCGTCCGCCGCAGATACAGAGCCAGACGATCAAGGTTGATAATTTAATTATCGACCTGGACCAGCAAACGGTTAGGCGTGGCGGCCGGACTATCTATCTTACCCGCAAAGAATTCATGCTCCTGGAATACTTCATGAAAAATCGAGGCCGGGTCCTGACACGAGGCATAATCCTAGAGCATGCTTGGGATATAAACTCCGACCCCTTCTCTAATTCCCTGGAAACCCACATCGCTAGCTTGAGGAAAAAACTTAATTCCGGTAATAATAAGAACCTTATCCATACTTTTCACGGCCGCGGATATAAATTTGATCTCAAAAAACTCAAGATTTAGGGATAAACTTCTTGTCTTTTATCTTTTCCGGTAAATATGTCTGATCTTTTTCTTTAGTTAAAGGAGTGTACTTATAATCGCGGCCATATCCTAAATCTTTCATAAGCTTGGTCGGGGCGTTCCGTAGATGCAAAGGCACGGGTAGATTGCCGCTCTCGGCAACCTCTTGTTTAGCCGCTTCATAAGCCTGATAGACGGCGATGCTTTTGGGCGATTTAGCTAAATAGACTGCAGCTTGGGCTAAATTAACGCCGCACTCAGGCAGGCCTATTTTCTGGCAAGCGTCATAGGCGGCATTAGCTAAGAGCAAAGCGCTGTTGTTAGCTAGCCCGATGTCCTCGCTAGCGAAACGGATCAGCCTCCGAGCGATATACAGAGGATCCTCTCCGGCCTCGATCATCCGTACTAGATAATATAAGGCGGCATCGGCATCATGGCCGCGCAAGGATTTATGCAAAGCGGAAATCAGATTATAATGTTCTTCCCCGTCTTTATCATAGAGAAGATTCGGCTTATTAATGATTTCCTTAACCAACTTCGAGGAAATATTCCGGCTCTGAGCCGCGGCGCTTTCCAGGATATTCAAAGCTCGCCGGGCATCCCCGTTAGCTAACCTAGCTATCAAGCTAGACACATCGGGTTTAAGTTTTAATTTTAAATTTAAGGCGGCTCGATCAGCGATTACTTCTAAATCTTTATCTAAAAGCCTTTCCAGAACGACTACTTTTAAGCGTGAGAGCAAGGCGCCGTTGACTGCAAAACTAGGATTTTCCGTGGTTGCCCCGATCAGGATTACGATGCCGTTTTCAACTTGGGGTAGCAGAGCGTCTTGTTGCGCTTTGTTCCACCGATGAATTTCATCGATGAATAAGATTGTCTTCTGTCCTAAGCGCTTAGCGCTTTTCGCTCGGTCGACGATTAGCTTCAAATCTTTAACACCGCTGCTAGTCGCGCTTAGTTCCACGAATTCAGCCTTGGTTTCCTTGGCGATGATAAGAGCCAGAGTCGTCTTACCGCTCCCTGGTGGCCCCCAAAACAAAAGCGAAGGCACCCGATCGCCTTTTATCGCCTGATACAACCAGGACTTATTATTTATAATTTTTTCCTGGCCGACAAATTCCTGCAGATCTTTAGGGCGGAAACGGGCGGCCAAAGGAGTTGAATCTAGCATAATGATTTAATTTTAAACCTTTTTACACTTTTCTCCAACTTGACAAGCAGCTGATTTAATAATTAAATGCTATAATTAGATGGAACCTTAAACAAAAAACCGGATGAAAAAAATCAAAAATCTCATTCTGCTCTTAATGTGGATCAAAAGCATCCAAACTAAAAACAAAAGAAGCCTAACCACAAAAATTGGAATCCGGCTCCAGAAACACTAAAAACAAAAAGCCCCCAACAAACGGGGCTCTTTTATTAGGCAAACAAATAAGGCTAAGCTACTTTCTTTCCTGACGGTATAAAATATAAGAATATACTGGTAGCGGGAATACTAATATAGCGATCGCCAAGAAAAAAACCAGCTGCTTCCAAAACAGCAGCAAGAAGCCGCTAGTAGCTATCAGCAGGCCGGAAATAATGAAAATCGGACGAGCCAAAAGATGCGTCTTAAGCCAGACCCTTTCTGAAGACAGAGTCCAGGGAGTCCGGATGCCGATAAACCAATTAGGCTTTAAATTATGCAAGAAGAGGCCGATGATGGCAATGAAACCTCCGATGATAAGAGGTATATAGACAGCGAGATTTATTTGGTAGCCTAAAGCGGCTAAGTTGCTAAGTATATAGACAACAAATAATAAACTGACTAGCAAATCTTTAAAATAATGATAATTCCGGCTGAAAGACTGATACTGGTCTCGCTTCGGATCAAACTTAGGCAAGAAAAGGAGTAAAAGGTAGAGGGCGATACTTAAGATAGGCAAAAACCAGGCGGCCATCGCCGGGCTGCTGTAAGAATCAGCCTGACCAGACCAATCCCAGTGGATAGGGGCCTTAGCCGGAAGGCGAGAATAAAAGAAGAGAGCAGCCACTAAAAGCAGTAAATTGATGGCGACGGCATACCATTCGGTCCGAAAACTAGGTTTAAGCGGGTTGGGCATATATTTAAATCTAGATAAATAATATCTTAAGCAGCCACATGATGAAAATCCCGAACACTATGAATAATAATTGCAGGAAAGATTTGATCGGCCTGGTTTCTTTGTTTAGCTCCGGGATTAAGTCAGCGGTCGCGATATAAATAAAACCGCCGGCCGTAAAAGCCAGGATAAAATCAGTAAAACCAAGCAGACCATTATTAAAAGCCAAAGCTACAGCCGCACCCAAAATTGCCGAAAGAGCGGTCAAAAAGTTAAGCCATAAAGCCCGCCGTCGGGAATAGCCGGCATAAATCAGGACGCCAAAGTTACCGATTTCCTGAGGAATTTCATGAGCGATGACCGCAATCAAGGTAGCCAAGCCTAAGGGCCAGCTGGCCAAGAATGAACCGGCGATTATCAGACCATCAAAAAAATTATGAAAAGTATCACCCACTAGATTCATCATGCCCAGATGATGCGGATGCTCTTGACTGGTAGGCACATGGCAATGGCGCCAATGGATTATCTTCTCTAGGATGAAGAAGATTAAGAGGCCGCCCATCAAGCAGAACCAAATCCCTAAGCCCTGATCATCGCCGGCGCTTATCTCTGGTATTAGGTGGATAAAGACATCACCAATCAAAGTGCCGGCCGACAAGCTAACTAAGAAGAATACCAGTTTTTTCAAGACTGTCTGAGAGAATGATAAAAAAAAGACCCCGACCAAAGATATGGCCGAAACCAGAACCACGCTACCGAAAATATAAAAATAATTAACCATATAAATATTATGACAAGCCAGGGAGAAAATTTCAAGCTCAGGTAATTTGACTTTTGGGGCTTAAAATGGTAAAACAAAAACACAAGTCCAAAGCAAGATCTTTATCAATTCATATCAATATAGGAGGACAAATCCAATGAAAAAGAACAAATTTTTAGAAGACTTCGTCTTTATTATCGGGACCGGAAATCCTGAACTAGGCTGGAAGATAATCACCTGGATCGGCGAAAACATGAACTCCAACATCACGCCCTTACACCTAAACTTCGACACCCACCCCGACAATGAACCGAACTTCAAAATCGTCGACAATCACAAGATTAAAGGTAAAATCGTCATTATCATCGAAAGTGTATATGCCGAATCCCCAGAACTAGAAACAAACCTCTTCCAATTACTATGGGCAACTAAATACCAATACGGGGCCAAGGGCATCATCCTGGTTATACCTTTTATGAAATACCGTCGCCAAGACCATCCAGAAAAAATGGATGAAATCCACCGTAACCGTTATTTTATCCACCAATTAAAAAATAACGGGGTCGACGCTCTTCTTCTCTGCGATATCCATTCTCGGGAAACCTTAAAGAACTGTCAGGAAGAAGGCCTGCGAGCAGAAACCGTTTCCAGCGCCCACGCCTTTGCCGATCAGTTGCGCCCTCAAGTTGTTATTGCTAGAAGTGAAGGTCGTAAATTCTATATTTTCTGTCCGGACGAAGGCTCTTTGCGCCGGAATATAATCTTAGCTAAACTCCTGGATGTCCCCATCCTCATCATCCTGAAAAAACGTCTACCTAACGGCCAGCTGGAAGTCTACCGCGATGATGAACGAATTGCGGCTTTATCCAAAGAATACGACCTGCCAATTCTATGGCCGGAAGCGGAATTAATCAAAGACGCCACCATATGCCTATCGGACGATGAAGTCGCGACTGGACGCACAGCTACAACCACTGGCCGCGAACTTCTAAAACAAGGAGCGAAAGAAGTAGAATTCTGTTCTACTCACCCCGTTTGCACTCCGGGTTGGAAAGCGGAAGTGATTAATAGCGAAATCTTTTCTATGATACTATTCGGCAACACCATCCCTCGCGATTACAAAAAACGGACGGGTAAAAAAGTCACTGACGTTTCTCTCCATTGGATCCTAGCACCCAAGCTCCTAAGCCTGATGGCGGAAATGAAATTTTAAAACCAAGCCAAACTGAAAAAGTTTGGCTTTTTAAGAATCTCCAACCAGATGCAAAAAACATTTGACGCCATTTTTAAAAAAGACTATAATACTACCTATACCCCAGGTATGGGTAATAAATAAAAATATATGATACATGACAAACAAAAGATCAACACTAATTTCAAAAAGGCTAAAAGCTCGATCGACAGCCTGATAAACATGGTAGACTCGGGCGAATATTGCATCAACATCATGCAACAGAACTTGGCTGTCATCGGCCTGCTCAAATCCGCCCATCAGATGCTCTTAAGCAACCATCTTAAGACTTGCTTCAAGAATGCCATGGCCTCAAAAAACGAGAGGATTAAAAAACGTATGGTAGAGGAAATCCTGAAAGTTAATAAATTAGCTAACAAATAATATGGCTCAACAAAAAATCATCCTACCGATTTCTGGCCTGCATTGCCGTTCCTGCGAACTACTCCTAGAAGATGGATTAAGCCGGGTTAAAAACGTTAAGGGGGTGAAGGTTAGCCATAAGTTGGGTCAAGCAGAGATAAGCTATGACCAGGAAACTCCTGATCTAAAAACCCTGAGCCAAAGCGTCGAAGAACTGGGATATAAGATAGGTTCTAATAAAAATAAGAACAAATTGAATTCTTCCCTACTCATCTTGGCCGCCATCCTGATTATTTTCTTCTTGATAAATTATTTCGGCCTGCTCAATTTTAATCTCGACTGGCTGCAATCAGAACTAAGCTGGCCCCTCGCGCTTCTGGTCGGCTTGGTAGCGGGCATTTCGACTTGCATGGCTTTGGTGGGTGGATTAGTCCTGGCTTTAGCGACCGATTATGCCAAGCGGCACCCTCAAGCCAAGGCTCGCCAAAGATTCCAACCGCATCTGATATTTAATCTGGGGCGCATCATTGGTTTCTTTATTTTAGGAGCTGTCCTCGGCTGGCTTGGCGCCGGTTTTAAATTTTCCCACATCACTAATGGCATCATCAGCTTGATAATCGGTGGTGTCATCTTATTCCTCGGCCTGAAATTACTAGGCTTTTTCTCTAATTATGACCTAGCACTACCCAAGCTAATCAGCCGCCGGCTTGGTTTGAAACCGGATGGCGGTAAATATAAAAACTGGCGAACTATGATCCTGGGAGCTCTAACCTTCTTCGTTCCCTGCGGCTTCACCCAAGCGATGCAGGTCTACGCCTTGGGTAGCGGAGATTTCTTAAGCGGCGGCCTGATTATGGCGGCCTTCGCCCTGGGAACGGCTCCGGGTTTATTAGGCGTCGGCGGCTTGGCGGCTTTAATCAAAGGGAAAAGGGCGGAAATATTCTATAAGATCGCCGCTATAGTTATCATCGTATTCGCCCTGCTTAACCTTAACAACGGCTATAACCTGCTTAAGCTGAACCCTGGGAAAAGTATTAAGAAAACCGCAACCATCCTTGATCAAAATGTCGAAACTACCGAAAATCTTCAAATCATCAGAATGACAGAAAACTCCCGCGGTTATTCTCCTAATCGCTTCACTATCAAACAGGATATCCCAGTAAGATTGATAATCGACGCTAAGGCCCCCTATTCCTGTGCTAGCGCTTTCATCATTCCTTCTCTTAATATTTCACGCCAACTAAAAGCCGGAGAGAATATTATTGAATTCACTCCTAAACAGACGGGGAACATTCCCTTCTCTTGCTCAATGGGAATGTACACCGGTAATTTCCGGGTCGTCTCCGAGGATGAAACTGATAATCAGGATCAAAGCACCAGTTTAGATCTCGAGTTAACACAGAATAGTGGCGGCACTTGCGGCCAAATAAAAAATAATAATATAAATACAAATAGCGGCGGATCATGCCATTAAACATATGGAGAAAACTATTAATATCGGCGTCAGCGGCCTGCACTGCTCAGCTTGCGCTCGCACCGTAGAGAAAGAAATCGGACGCCATCCGGAAATAAAAGCGGTGGCTGTTAATCCTCTAACTGAACAAGCTGAAATAAAATATCAAGGAGAAAACCTGGATGTCGCCAAGCTGAACGTGAGCCTGAATAAACTAGGCTATCAACTACAAACAAATAAAAAAGCCGAACAATCATCCCTGTCTGATATCAAGTCGCAAAAATTACAAGAACTGAAGCAACAGAAAAATAAGCTGAAAGTCGCCGTCCCTCTAGCATCGATCCTGCTGCTTTCACTATTCTGGATGATCGGGGCTAAATATTTCACCCTCCCGTTCCCTCTGCTTATTCCCGAACCATTTTTTACCCCCCTGACTTTTGCGGTGGCGACCTTAATCCTTTTCTGGACCGGTCTTGATTTCCTGAGAGCAGTTAGCAGATTTTTTCTTCACGGCCGTCCTAATATGGACACCCTGATCGGCCTAGGCACGGGGGTCGCCTATTTTTACTCCACTATTATCTTCCTCTTGCCTGATCTCCGGCAAGCCCTCAATCTCGCTCCGATGTACTTCTTCGATGTCACGGTCGTGGTCATAACCTTCGTCTATCTGGGGAAATACTTAGAGAATAAGGCTAAATTCAAAACTAATGAAGTCATCGAGAAACTGCTTAATCTCCAAGTCAAAACCGCTTGGATAGAAAAAGATGGTCAGAGTCGAGAAATTCCTTTAGACCAGTTAGCAGTCGGCGATATCGTCGTCGTTAAGCCGGGCATGAAAATACCAGCGGACGGAGAGATAGTTTTTGGCGCCTCAGCCATCGATGAATCGATGATTACCGGGGAGTCTCTGCCGGTTGATAAGAAGGCCGGTGACCTGGTTATCGGCTCGACCATTAATCAGCAGGGCTTGATAAAGATCAGGATCACTAAAGTCGGCAGCGAAACCATCTTGGCTAATATTGTTAAAGCGATCGAGCGGGCACAAAATTCAAAAGCTCCCATCCAAAAAATGGCTGATAGAGTATCAGGCGTATTTGTCCCAATTGTTCTAATAATTTCTGCGCTTACCTTGTTGCTCTGGTTAACTATCGGCTCTCGTTTCTTGCCTTGGCCGGATACGGTTAGCCTAGCCATCACCTGCTTCGTCAGCGTACTCGCTATTGCCTGCCCTTGCGCCTTAGGACTAGCTACTCCTACCGGCATCATGGTCGGTTTAGGTCTAGCTAGTAAGAACGGTTTTCTGGTCAAGAACGCCGAGAGCTTAGAAAAATTGGGAAAAGTCCAAGCGATTGCCTTGGATAAGACTGGAACAATTACCAGAGGTAAACCGGAATTAACCGATATCATACCTATCCAAGGAACAAGCAATGAAATCCTTAAAGTGGCGGCTTCTCTAGAAAATAATTCCGACCACCCCTTAGCTCACGCCATCGTTAAGCACGCGCAAAAAGAAAATACCAGCCTGGAAGATGTTAATAATTTCAGCAATTTCCCCGGCCAAGGACTAAGCGGAGAGATTAGAAATAAAAAATACTATCTTGGTAATATGACCCTCAATCCCCTGAACCAAGAAAAGATAGAAGAAAAGATGAAAAGCTTAGCTAAACAGGGTAAAACCCCTCTTATCTTAAGCGATGAAGAAAAAATCATGGGTATTATTGCCATAGCTGATACTATCAAGCCTGATGCCATCAAAGCTATCTCGGATCTCCATAAGCTAGGGTTAAAAGTTATTATGTTGACCGGCGACAAAAAAGAAAGTGCTCAATATATCGCTGAACAGGTACGGATTGATGAGGTAATCGCTGAAGTCACGCCTTTAAACAAAGAAGGCAAGATACAAAATCTAAAAAACCAAGGCTACATTACAGCTATGATCGGTGATGGAATTAATGATGCCGTTGCTTTAAGCAGCGCCGATATCGGTATCGCTATGGCTAACGGTTCGGACATCGCCATTGAAGCGGCTGATATTACTATTCTGCACGGAGATCTTAGCAAGATAAGCAAAGCCATCAAACTCTCGCGCTTGACTATCAGAAAAATCAAACAAAACCTATTCTGGGCCTTCTTCTATAATATCATCTCTATCCCGATCGCAGCCGGGCTTCTCTACCCTGTTTTCGGTTGGCTGCTCAGCCCGGTGATAGCCGCTGGAGCCATGTCCCTTTCTTCGCTTAGCATTGTCACTAATACGCTGCTGATGAGGAAGGTAAAACTATAAGCAAGGATTAAAAAAAGAGCCAGTTTCTAGAACTGGCTCTTCTATTATAAAGAGCGTTAAGATATTCGACGACCGACTTCAGCCTTGGCTTTCCGAGGGTGAAGGGCTGAACTGGACATGATCAGGATGACGGCGGTCCGGAGTTCCCTTTGCAGGAACTCAAAGATTGCCTGGCGGGTGGCTGGCGGCTCTAAGCACATTTCCAACGCTTTAACGGCGATGTACTCTTGATACAGGATCAAGTTGCGCTCGTTAGCTTCCATTTTCGCCCAAAGATCGCTTCTCATGTTGAAGGTTAGAATCCCGGTCTCCTCTTCGAATTCCCAGTGGTGGTCGTTACCCGGCATTTCTTCGTAGCAGAACTGTACCCCCGTGGAATGTCCACGAACCAAGCGACGACGACCGCCTTTTGGTCCAGAAACGCTGAAAGGCATATGTTCCGGATGATCGGAATCAGGTAGCTTAGGCGTTTTAGCCTTAGGGCTAGATTTGCCGCCACCACCGACCTGATTAGTGTCTTTGGTCTTGAAACCTTGTTCCTTACCGGCGAAATCAAAGCCGTTGTGACCGGCACCGATGTTACCGACTTTGAAGGTTTTAACCACGTTCAGAAGATGAGGCATCTCAGCCCGCAACTTTTCTTCCAGGTTCTTAATAGCAACCTGCCCGATAGCTTGCAACCACACATCCCGGGTGCTGTCTTTAGCAGCAATGATATGTTGTTGGCCATGGTTTTCCACCCAGGAATCAAGATGGATGCAAAACTCCACCAAAGCTTCGTCTTCACGGAACTCTTTACGATTCTGGTGTAAGGTGCAGGCACTCGATAATATCTGGCCTTCGAAGAAACCGGAAGCTAGGACGTTGACGGTTTCAGAATTGGCAATACCCTCGATGGATCTCCTAAAAACCGACATCGGGATACGGAAGTCGTTTCCTTTGACCCCAAAGATGACAACGCCTCTACGACCGGCTTTAGTTTTGGGAGAAACATAGAGTTCAAAAGTCGTTTGACCGGACATCTTGTCGCCATAGGCGACTGCTTCCAATTTCTGTCCCTTAAACTGGGCGGCTTGGAAGTTCAGCTCCTCTACTTTCTTGTCGGAGCGCTTGATGCGCAGATGAATAGTCACATTGAGACGCTTCATAGCCTCGGAAAATTGGCCGAGAATCAAGGAACGCAAATCCTCTAAGCCGACAGCGTTAATGCTGTTGTCTTTAGAGAAACCATACAAACGGACTTCTGTCCGCCAAGGAACCGGCTTCTTATTAGGACCGGCGCGGCCAGTCAAAGAAAAAAGGATCTCAGGAGCATCTTGCCGTAAGATCTCAGAAAACTCACTGCTTTCCAAGATTTCCTGGCTGTTAAAAGTCCAACGGCTATACTTCGATTGCGCAGGAGCCGAGGTGATGATGAAGTACTTGCATTTGCCTAAGGGTGACAACATGCCGATTCCGAATTGGCCGAGCTTGCCCCGGTCGGTCTTGTTGGATTTGCAGACTAAACTAATAGCCTCACTGAATTGCGCAGGGGAAATGCCCGAACCATTGTCACGGACATAAATGCTGCGTTGGTTGTAATCTACCGAAATATAAATTTCGTTAGCGTCCGAATCAAGCGAATTCTGGACTAACTCAAGGATAACCTTGCTTAAGGTGGGATAATTGTCAGTAATGTATTTCAAAGCATTACCAGCATGTACCCCCATAACCACTTTTTGCTGGCTCATTTATACCTCCATTATTAATTAGACATTTTTTGATTGCGCCAGTGATTTTTCGCTGCACAGAGCATTAAGCATCTGAGACAAGCGATACACCTGGTTGGAAATACTGAATAAACTGGTTTTAGCTTCCCGGTTTTCCAGCAAATTACGGAATGTGTGGCGGACAGACGGATCCGACTTTGCAAGACGGTCCAACTGGGGTTCCAACACCTTGGTGCTTGCGCCAACTACTTGAATCAAAGAAACAAGCAGATCCAAATCAATGGGCGATAGATTGTCGACAAGCTTAGAGGTGGTTTCCCGACTAAGCTTAAGCCTCGTTTCAACTTGGCTCTGGACGCTCGGTTTTAGGCCGATAAAATAGAAAGCGAAGGAATCGGGCAGATCGAAACTTAAGTCTCCTGACCAATTGCCGACAAATAACTTTATATCTTTCAACATCTTATCGGAAATAGCCCTCTTACCGAAAATAAGACGGAATAATTCCGACTTTTGAGAATAGCCGAGAGACTCAGATACTTCTTCAACATTTGCCTTTTCCAGAGAAACGATAGAAACCAAGCGCCAAACTTCCGGCGGCAAGTCTTCCAGTTCATTCATCTGGTAGCCAATCAGGTCGAGAATAAAAATACCCTTAACCAAGCGGAGGCCGATGGGCGAACCCTGTTTTCTCCCCCATACATATAAGCTCTCATTGTCGCTTAAGCCAAAAAACTTCTGCAGGAAACGCATCTCCTGGGGATTACGACGTGCAATTACCCGGCCAAAAAAATGTCCGAGAGAATCTTTAATGCTCTGTTTTTCCATGTCATGGTTTTTATGTGTTTTAATTGTAAAGATCATAGCAACTTTTAAACTACATATATAATTTAAAAATTCCTAAAATAATAATATATTTACTTAAAAAAGTCAATAAAAAAGCAAAGATACTAAATTAAATTACTAATATTAAATAAAATAATGATAGAACCACTTATTTTTATGCTAAAATTAATTATCGCATATCCTTGACATAAGCAGTACCTTTTGTTAAAAATCAAGCATCTGTCCTAGAGTATCTTTAACAACAAAACCATAAAAACGGAGGGAAAATGACTTTAAGCTTATATGAAAAACTGGGCATTGATCCTAATAAGGATGCGGTGCGTGAAATCTTCAACCGGATTATCGATAACGAATACCCGGGTGCATTTGTTAATATCATCAGTGATCCTTTTGACACTAAACGGGTGATAACTCAACACCAAGATGGTGACGGTAGTAAATTCATCCAACGGCTGATGAATATGATGGCAGACGGCAACTACGATTACCGCCTCCTCAAAGGCATGGTTGACGATGCCTTATCTATGAATACTGGCGACATCGCTGCCGCCGGTTTTGTTTTCGGACCATGGATAATCACCGATGTCATCAATTTCGGCTTAGCCAAAGACATCAAGAAAGATCTGATGTTAGCGGTCGCTGAACGCTTGTTTGAATTACGGGATTTATACCAACAAAACGGATTCCACATCAAATTCTTGGGTGGAGAAACCGCTGACCTGCCCGACCAAGTTAAATCAGGTGTCTTTGACATCGCGATTACTGCTTGGGCGAACAAGAAAGATATTATCAAGGGAAATATTCAGGCGGGTGATGTAATTTATGGCTTTGCCAGCAACGGCCGAGCTATTTGGGAAGAGGAAGAAAATTCCGGGATCATGTCCAACGGGCTCACTATGGCTCGAAGCGTTCTGATGAGCAAGGATTACAACCAATTCCCTAAATTCAAACGTGACGGAGATTTCTACCGCGGCAACATGAAGCCTAATCATTCGGTCGGCTTACTTAAAGGCGTGACGGTCGGTCAGGCCTTAACTTCACCTACCCGCCAATGGGCGATAGTTATCCGCAAAATCATGGAAGAGTTGGAACGCAAAAATGCTTTACACCTGCTACATGGCATCACCATGAACACCGGCGGTGGCGCCACCAAAATCAGGCACCTGGGTAAAGGCGGAATCCGATATTATAAAGAAATGCCACCGGTCCCTCCTCTTTTTTCTTTAATCCAAATCAGAAGCCAGGAAGAATGGCGGGCGATGTACCAAACCTTCAACTGTGGCATCGGAATCGATGTGGTCGGCCAAGATTCACGTCTTTTCCGGGATGCTCTTAAAGCTGTTTCCGAAGAATGCCAAATAAATCTTCATCGTCTGGGTGAATGTCGCGCACAAACTGAAGAAAAGGCAAACAACAGCGTTCTGATCTACTCGCCTTACGGCGTCTGGGAATATTAGTTCTTTATTCGCCAACATTTAGGCCGCTTACCAAATAGCGGCTTTTTTAATTAAAAAAGACGTCTCTTATAAAGACGCCTTAAGGTGTTTAGTCTTCCATAGCTTGTTTTAAAACCGACCATTCTTGTTTCGGTCTCCAGACGATTTTGCCGGCAGCAACCAAGCTGGCAACCCGATCATCATTCTGGCAGAACTGATCAGCGGAAACAAAACAGGCCGATATAACCGGTAAAACCGGGAGCGAGGCACCAGCACCAACAACAACATCTTTCTGACCAGAACGATTAAAAGCGCAGGCAATGGCCACAACTTCTGCTCCCCTGGATTGAATTAGCGTCGCCAATTTATCGGTGGTGGAAAAATTATTGCAGATATCCTCCACAATTAGCACTCTATCCCCGGGTAAAATGTCATGACGATCGATGATCTGTTCGCTTTTTTCCTTAATGCCTTTGTCAGGATCAGCCAGGGCCACCACTTTCTTTTCTGCAAAGATACTACGGCAGTTCAGATGACGAGCTATGTCGCCGGCCAATAAAATGCCGCCCATGGGAGCGCCGATGACCAAGCTGGGAACGATTCCCTCCCGCTTCAGGCTGTCGACAATGATTCGGGCAAAATAATCGCGGACCAGCGGTATTTCCTCGGCTTTAGCAAAATTGAAATACTCAAAGCCGACCTTATTCTTCTTCTGGCCGCTCTCATCTTCATAGGTGCCGGCATAGGCCACCAAGGGGCCGATAAAATTTCCGACTTTATCCTTCGGGCTGCAATAATAACCCTGGCAGTTCTTAAGAGTTAGAAGCGGGTCAGCTTCAATCAAGATGGCTGAAGATTTTTCGATCTCAGCCATGGTGAAATCCTGGCTCATGACGGCACTGACATCATTTTGAGGATTGCCCTTAGTCAGTTGGGCGCCCATCACCACATAACTTGCCCCCAAATCCAGAGCTTCCCGGACGCCGGTAGTCCGTTGCTGGTGGTCTGATAACATCCAGGAATCACGGATACCTGGGACGATGAAGCCGTAGGAAGCGGGTAGGTTGTTTTTCAAAATTCTCACTTCCTGCGGTGAACAGACAATCAAATCAAAGGGTTCATCCGGGTAAGTGCCCGCATTTTTCTTCTGGTATTCAGATCGGATGTTGGCCAGGTCGTTAAAGATTTTTACCACCGGATGCATTCCAAACCGGCGCTGGCATTCATCAACACTCATATCAGTCAGAGCGCTCACCATGGCGAGTTTAGTCGCCGGCAAAGCTTTGCGCAAAGCGATAATACCATCGACACTACATTGAGAGCTGACGGTCAGGATGTCGGGCTGGAAGGCAGCATACTTCTTGGCATAATTTTCCAAAGTGGCAGAGACGTCGAAGACTTTAAGATCGAGGAACAGCCCGACCTCAGGTCCGATTTCAATCCGCAACATTTCCTTGATTTTTGCGACTAAGGCTGGCCCGCCGCAATCATAGTTGTGTATGCCATCGTTGACTTTCACATAGGCCAGCATTTTATTGATGCTTTTTTTAGAAACAGTTTCCCACATCCTCGCCAGTAGCTGGGTGGCATCAGGAATACCATCGAAAGGTAAAATTACTACTCTTCTCATGATAATTGATTTTTGGTTAATATTCGGTTTACTTAGGTTTTAATTTTCAAACAACTAATCAAAACATATTAAATTAACAGTCGAAAAAAGTCAAACAAAAAAACCTCTGTTTGAGGTTTTTTATAAATTCCAGTTCAAAACAAAAATGTCGTGCTAATTTAGCTTCCAAATAGAATAGTTTAATATCGAGGCGAAACTAACCCACAATAGATAAGGAATTAATAAATAGGAAGCTCGTTTATCTATTCGGTAAAAAAGACCGATTAATAATAATATAGAAAGCCAAAGAATAACTATTTCAAAGAATGCTAGCATTGGATTATGCAATCCGAAAAATATAATTGACCACAGGGCGTTGAGTATTAGATGCGCAAAAAATATTATCAAGGAAATCTTAACTGACTTAATATCGCCCCTCCTTTTCCAAATCAAATAAGACGCTATGCCCATTAAAACATAAAGCGTTACCCACATAGGTCCAAATATCCAATTTGGCGGGTTAAAGCTCGGCTTATCTAAAGTTGAATACCAGCCTGGTATGGCTGAGCTGGTAAAAACGGAACCGATTACGCCAGCTAGCTGGCTGATTAATATAAAGACTAAGGGTCGTAAAAATTTCATAAATTTATTTTTAATAAATACAACCTAATTATACAACAAATTTAAAACTCCCGCACCACCTAACAAAAATCTTGTGTAATTCTATATGCGCACCGCTTGTTGAATGATGTTAGGAATTTAATTTTTGATTATAATAGTCCAATTTATGTTAAAAGGGTTAAAAAATTCAAATAAAAATTTATCATATATTATTACCATCTTTTGATTTTTAAGACAAGAAAAAAGCCACCGATTTTTACAAAGCTTTGCTTTATAAATCTCGGTGGCTATAAAACCACCAGTTTTTTACAGTCGCTATTCTATGCTTTCTAGAGCATGTGCTTAAATCGTTAAAACGATAAACCAACCCGCCCCAATAGCCTAACTGTAGATGATGATAACCTTAAACTTGCCACTTCTTACGAAGAGATGATGAATCCGGTCAGCTCTCCATCATTGTTAATTCAATAATAACTCACCTTTTATATTCATGTCAATAAATTATTATTTGAAAATTAAGCCAGAAAAAATAATTTATAATAAAAATAGACCCTTCGATCTATTTTTATATTTACGCACGGGATGAGGGAATCGAACCCCCGCCAACGGTTTTGGAGACCGCCGTACTACCACTATACGAATCCCGCAAAATACTCTCCTAGAGGAGAGTATAGCTGTCTGGCTACTCTCTTGTCTACTTCTCTTCTTCTTTCTTTAATTCCATGTCTTCACCACAGCAGATAAGGCGGCCGCCGCCATCCTTTTCAAATCTTACTTCATTGCCGCAAATCCGGCAAAAATATACTTTATCGACACGATTACTCATATAATTATAATCTTAAATTAATAATTTTCTGACAAAATTTCAAAATAGGCTTTAGGATGAGAACAGGCTGGGCAGGTCTCCGGTGCTTCCACGCCTTCATGGATATGCCCGCAATTATTACACTTCCACCTCTTGACCTCCGGACGCTTGAACACGAGACCATTCTCCACGTTTTCTAAGAGCTTTTGATAACGGGCGGCATGGGCCGCTTCCACTTCCCCGACTTCTTTGAAGAGACGGGCGATTTCAGTGTGTCCTTCCTCTAAAGCCTCTTTAGCCATACGAGGATACATCTCTGAAGTTTCATAGGTTTCACCAATGATAGCTGCTTTCAAGTCTTCTTTAACATCGTCACTGATATAGCCTAATTGTTTGGCCCATAATTTAGCGTGCTCTTTCTCATTCAGGGCTGTTTCCGAAAAAATATTAGAAATCTGGACGTAGCCAGCCTTCTTGAAAACCGAAGCGAAATAATCATATTTATTCCGAGCCATTGATTCGCCGGCAAAAGCCTCTTCTAAATTTTTCTTGGTTTTTTCTCCTAACATAAATTTATATTCATTATTATTATTTTAAATTTTTATTTTTCTCTTATTTATCTTTCTCATCTCAGCCGCTAGTTGTTTAGCCTGTGTCTCCGGATATATATCCAAGTCCTTACGGTATTCCAATTCATAGATATGCATAACGGTCACGGAGATGGCGATAATAAGCGGGCCTAAGACAACACCCCAGAAACCGAAGAGGATGACCCCACCCAAGATGGAGAAAAGGACAAAAATCGGATTAACTTCCGCTTTATCCTTAATCATATAAGTCCGTACCACATTATCTACCGTACCGATTACGAACATGCCCCATAATAAGATGAAGATTCCCTGCCAGATATTGCCGGTAAGTAGATAATATACCCCCATCGGGACGTAAAAGAGCATTGAACCCAGATAAGGCAGAAGAGACAAAAGAGCAACTAAAATTCCAGCCAGGAGAAAAGGAAAACCGACAATAGCGAAACCGACAGCGCCGGCTATTCCCTGGACCAAGGCGGCAACGAAAGTGGAGACGAAAGTAGTATAGCTTACCGCCCGGAACTTATGAAAGATCTCTAAATCATACTTATTGGGAAGCGGCGACCAATACATCACTTTCTCCAGCATCTTCTTGCCGTCAACGAAAAAGAAAAACATAGTAATCACAATCAGGACTAGGGACACCAAGAAACTGGAAGTCTTTTCCAGGATCATCGTCGCTCCGCTAATCAGCCAATTACTGGAATTCTTGATCACGTCCAAGGCGATGGTCTGGAAAGTATCATTATTATACTTGCTCAGATTAATGTTCTTTAGGATGGTGTTTTGGAAAATTGGCCCTTGGGAAATATCCTTCAAACTGTGAGTGCTGAAAAAATTAACTGCTTCCGAATAAGCATTGATAGATTTTTCGCCTGCATAAAGCATGATTCTCACCGTCGGCACGACGATTACAAGCAGCAAGATGAAACACATGATAAGAGCCGCTAGATTCTTGCGTCCTTTAAGGCGACGAGTGAGGCCTTGATAGGGGGCATAGAAAATAGAAGCCAGGACAGCAGCAACAAAAATCTCAGTCAAAAAAGGACGAAAAAGAAAAAAACAAGCCACTGTTATAATCAAAACCAAAATTAACAGAAAAGGCTTGGTTAATTTTTCAGACATAATTTAAATTTGTTCACCCGGCAAAACATGGGGTTCTTGCCGGACAAATTATTTAGTCTATTTACTTAGTTTCTTTGTGTAAAGTGTGAGTCTTGCAAACCGGGCAATACTTCTTCATTTCCAATCTTTCTTTTAGGACTTTCTTGTTTTTCTTGGAAAAATAATTGATCGTCTTGCATTCCGTGCACTCTAACTTGATCATGTTGTCTTGAGACATATCTTTGAACTAAAGCCCAATTGTCCAGGAATCGGTCATTCAGGCATTTAAAAAAATAAATAAATTTTCTTTACTCTTGGTAATCTAACAATATAAAAAAACCCAAAAAAAGTCAAATCAAGGGCGGCTAACTAAACTTGGCAAAAAGAGCAATAATGGGTGCCCCGGCCGGCTAGTTTTATCTTGCTGATTGGACGCCCGCAAGTTGGGCAAGGAGATAGGTGGCGGCCATAGACTCGCAGACGATGAGAAAAAGAACCTTTACGACCCTCCGAATCACGATAGCTATTAAAAGTAGTGCCTCTATCCTTAATCGCTTGAGCGATAATTTTATTAATCGCTGAATATAGCTTCTTCAGCTCCGGGGCGCTCAGGCTGTCAGCCCGACGCTTAGGGCTGATCTTAGCTAAGAACAAAGATTCGTCGACATAGATATTGCCTAAACCGGATACATTCTTCTGATTCAATAAAGCCGCTTTAATATTCGTCTTCTTGCTTTTTAAAGCTCCAGCTAAGCTCACTAGGGAAAAATCGGGATGCAGAGGTTCGGGGCCATAATTACGACGAATGAAATCATCCAGATCTCCAGCGCTAGCTAACTTGATATAGCCGAATTTTCTCAAATCGTTAAAAAAAAGTCGGCCATTATTTTTAAAATTAAAAATAACCCGAGTATGGCGATTGGGATATTTAGTCCCCTCCTCTTTGCTCAAACTGTGCCCGCCAGCTAGATGAGAGTGTTTATCTTGATAAATTAACTGCCCGGTCATCTTTAAATGAACCAGGAGATATTCGCCTGATGGCTTCAGTTTGAAGAATAATAACTTAGCGCGCCGGCCAACTATATCAATACTCTGACTAGATAAGCGTTTATAAAAAACAGCGGGCGCTAAAGCGACCGTTTTCTGATTAAGGATTTCCACTGATTGTATCCGCAGGCCAACGAGCTTGCGCGCCAAATCGCCGCGGATGGTTTCCACCTCCGGTAATTCCGGCATAAATTATTTGATTAGGACTATCCCGGTAATGATCAACCCGAGGGCTAAAAATTCTACTAAGAAAATCTTGAGAAAGCTAAGACCGAGTTTGTCCGGATTAAGTAAAGGCATATCATTAAGGTGGGGAGCCTGGTATGATTTGGGAACCTGGCTCGTTAATAATAGATATGTTGATATTATAGCTTTAGACAAATAAAAAAGGAAGTCGTTGATAGACTTCCTTTGAACGAATTTGAAACGGTTTAAGCTTTTTTAAGTTTAGGAACTAAGCTAAAAATTCCTAAAATAACTATCAGACCGCATAAATAGAAGTACATATACGGAGACGATGACATTAAACTGTCTAAAATAAATTTTGCCAATGTCCCGAAGACAAAAACAAATAGCAAGAGCCCGATGGCTAATTTTTTTGATTCCGACATTTTAATAAGTCCATAACATATAAGCATTATGGCACTTATGCACATTATTCCGATATTAGTAAAGGATGGAACCTTTATAAAAATCAGTAATACGAAAAACAGTGCTATCGATAATCCGGAAAAAATCAGAACTGAGGCTTTTGTTTGTCTTCTACTCTCCAGGAGTTGAGCCTTGGCTTCATACTTTAACTCGAGGCCATAATTGGTTTTTGCGCTTGCGTTTATTTTGTCCAGTGTTCTTTGGTAATCGGAAATTTCCTTTTCCGTTAATGGTTTTCTGTGCATGAACATTTCAACATAGACAATAACCGCAGCAACAAACCCGATAACCATAATACTAATAGTTGTTTCCATTTTTTACGTTTTTTAAGATTAAATTATTTGATTAATTACTAAATTCGCCTAAATTCAGACGAACTTGGTAATTAACCAAATTTAACCTTATTTGTAAACGAACTATTTTAATATTTATATAATAGCATAGTTTTAACAAAATGTCAATGGTTTGCCAGTTTACGACATAAAACCCAATAAAATCAAGCCGTTTATCATATTATCCTGGATTATAACTCCGAAAAGCTAAAAATGTGGATAAGTCTATAAACAATTATGCCCGACTTTCAAAAATTACCCCGAATGGTGCAAGACTGACTAAAAAAGCTAACAAAAATGACAAAATATAGAGTTTGGTCTTGCGTGCAAGATGGTGCAAATCGTTTCTGTATACTGATGTTATAAAGATTCTTTTCTTTTTATCTGGCTTCTCTATTAACCAAGGAATAACTCTTTTTTTCTTTTCGGCGGATCCCCCGGAGGGGGAGCCGAAAAGAAAAAGTTATCCTTGTTTAAAAGAACTTATAATTAGACAGGAATCTAGATAGCTAATCATTCAACCAATATGAAATATATCCTCTATGCTCGCAAGTCTTCTGAAGACAAGAGCAAACAAATATTATCCCTAGAAAGCCAAGTCAATGAAATGAAAAAATTGGCTCATAGTTTAGGTTTGGAAATTGATAAAATATATACTGAATCTAAATCGGCTAAACTGCCAAATAATAGACCGCTCTTTGCGGAAATGCTGAAACTGTTAGAAAGTAATAATGAGTCCGAGGGCTATGGGATATTATGTTGGAAAATAGATAGACTTTCTCGTAATCCGATAGACAGCGGAAAAATTCAATGGCTATTACAACAGTCTAAAATAAAAGTGATTCAGACGAGCGATAAACAATATCTGCCGAGTGATAATGTTTTGCTCTTAAATATTGAGGGCTCAATGGCTAATCAATATATTTTAGACTTAAGTAAAAATGTTAAACGAGGATTAAGGACTAAACTGGAAAAAGGCGGGTGGCCGTGTATAGCTCCGATAGGTTATCTCAATGACGGGAAAGGTAGTATTTTAGTTGATAGAAATAGAGCTCCTTATGTTAAACAAATATTTCAAATGTATATTAGCGGTAATTATACGATTAAAGAAATTGCCGATAAAATATATCTGGCGGGACTAAAAAGCCGGGGCGGTACTAAATACCATAAATCGCAAATATATACTTTGTTAAACAATAAATTCTATTACGGAATTATGACTTCTCATGGTGAAGAATATCAAGGAAATCATAAACCAATAATATCAAAGAGGCTATTTGAGGAAGCACAAGAAATGGCTCATAAAAAACAGCATATTAAAAAGAACCGCCTAGACTTTATTTTTAGGGGGTTAATGGTTTGCGCTCATTGCGGTTGCTTATATACTGCCTCTAAAAAGAGGGGCAAGCATATTTACTATTACTGTACTAATGGAAAAAATAAATGTGAGGAGCATAAGAGCTATCTGAAAGAAACCGATGCCGTTAAAATGTTAGCTGATATTTTTGATAGATTAACTTTTCCTGAAGAAGTTATTAATTTAATGTATGAGGCGAGTCTAGATAAATTAAAACGGGAAGCGGAAAACGAGAATTATCTTAAAACTAAAAATGAGCTTTCAAGACAGCTCAAAATTAGAGAGGAACGCCAAGCCGAACTATTTAACCTCCTACTAGATAAAGCCATTAGCAAGGACTATTTTGAGGCCAAGCGAAAGACAATAACCGAGGAGCTGAACTCGCTTAATGATGAATTAAAAACTTTAGAAAACAAAAATCAGCCACTAGCTAAAACTACTTTGGAACAAATGAAAAATGTCTTTTTAGCCCAACGGGCAATGAAAAATAAGTTTTTAGAAGCTAATTCAAATAAGAAAAGAGAAATAATAAAAAACATGCTTTGGAACGCCGAAGTCAAAGACGGAAAACTGACTAATATTAAATTTAAAGAGCCCTATTCTTTATTCGCAAAAGACCCCCAAAAAGGGAGTCTTGACTTAATGTGGGCCGAGTTGGATTCGAACCAACGAAGGCGCAAGGCCAGCAGATTTACAGTCTGCCCCAGTTGACCGCTTTGGTATCGACCCCTTTGAAAGACTGGTTCTATGATAAAAAAAATATCGATAAATGTCAAACTAAAAGAGCCACGGCTAGCGGCTCTTTATCAATTCAAGCTGATATTAAGTCACGCTGCCAAGCAGGAATCTAACTAAGGCATAAGAGCTGAATATTATTACCAAGCCGATTACCGCCCAAACTACTATATCTCTCCCCTTCTTAATCTTATCAGGACTCCCGCCAGAAGTCATCCAGGTGATGCCGCCAAAAATAAACATGACCAAGGCTAAGGAACCGACCACCCCTAGGACGGCGGTAATAATCTTGCCGATTAACGCTTGGAAACTATTAGCACCAATCGGGTTATCGATGCAAGCACCATTACCGGCGGCACAGGGGGCAGGATTGGAATCAGTGTTATTATCCTGGGCTAATACTAGAACTGGGCTCAAAAAAATGAAAAATGAAAGAAAAATAAAGAGATATTTCTTCATGTGGTTAGAATTATTTTATACTCAACTTAACTAAAATATAGCATATTACGGGAAATAAAAAAAGAGGCTGCCGTCTTTTGACTTCAGCCTCTTTATGAACTAATCATTTCTTGGTTTTTAGTAAACCTTTAAAATAATCAGCTCATCAGATTGATTTTTAATTTTAAAGAAATTAGTGGAAGGCCACTGCGTGCCTTCCCAAGAGTCGACACTACTGCCATCCTTGTAGAAACAGGTGAAACTGGCATTCGGGTTACGGAACCCATAACGCTTTTTGCAGCCGATTTCTATCCAACCTGATGTTTCGCCTTTTTTGAGGCGAAGCTCATAGGTGCCTGGTTCATGGAAGCCGGCGTAGCGCGAATGAGAAAATTCCTCGGCATTATGTTCCGGATTAGCAGGTTCGGGTGAGGATAACTTTTCTTCCCATCTTTCCTTGTCCCATTTTTCTTTAAACTCGACCTCCACTTTGGCTGCGCCCTCAACATCACCGGCAGCTAAACGCTTCCGGTATTCTTTGAGCATTTCTTCACCATGTTGGCCTTTATAGGCTTCCCAGGTAATATCGGTTTTCAGGCCAGTTGAGTCGGCCTGTTTAGCGATAAAGAAATCGGTTCTGGCCTTGAACCAAGGCATTGACTTGTAAGTCATCGGCATCTGAGTCTGGATCAGAAAGACCACTACCACCGCTATAAGCGCGATGGTAATCATCTTGGCGAGGGTTTTGGTCCGCTCAAACTCTTTCAGTCGAGCTACAACATAAATTACCAGAAGGCCGGCAAATATCAGGCCGAATGACCAGCCGGTCAGAAAGCTGACCAAGAGAGCCACCAGGAAATCGATGGCTAAGAAAGCCACAATTCCTACTCCTTTACTACTATTACTATTATTTGTTGGCATGATTCTGAATTTTTTTTGTTTTTTACAATTTAGTTAGAAAGCTCTCCGGAATATCGCCGGTACGATGTGGATGATAGCCTCAAAAAGAAGCTCTATCCCAATCATTTTGGTCCAACTGTTACCGCCATGATCTTCATTATTGCCGCCACTGGTAGATACCTGAGCAGCCTGGGGACGACGGGCGACATTATAGGTGCCAACCCATTTAATCAGACGCTCAAAGGCCGGATCGCCAGCTCTAGCGTAATCCTTGTCTAACATGCGCTCAACGCCTTCCCTAACGCCTTCAGCTACTTCTTCCCTTAATGACAGGGGAGCGTAGACCAAGGTAATCAGGGTGACGATAATCGCCAGTTTCCACCAGATCTTATGTCCGGTGTTCTGGTGCTCCTTGGGAGGAATCTGATAGCTCTTGTCAACATCCTTTACGATGTTGTTATAGAGCTGCTCTTGCTTAGAAAGCCCGGACTCGTTCCTGAAGGTGGTCGGGTTGATCAGAGGTTCACCTGGGCCAATGATGGCACAGACGATCCAGAGAAGGACCGACAGAATTATCAGAATCAGGGCGCGGCCATTGTTAGTGCCTAACCACCAGGCTCCGGTATATTTCGGAACATTGTGAGGCGGAGCGGCCGGACGGCTTATTTTAAGCTGAGCGGCATCAGAAATTCCGCTGACCGTCGCTCTTAAAGGGAAGCTTTCCCCGGGAGCGAGAGTGCCCGGAACATTAAACACGGCTTCGCCGCAGTTGTTTGTCTGTGCTTGGTGCTGTAAACCGCGGTACCAAATTGATACCGGGACAGCGATTCCCTGGCCCTGGTGTTTGAGCACCCGAATGTGCACCCGGAAATTTCCATACCCGTCGTGGTGGCGGGAAAGAATCATCCGGTCCGGATCGTTAGTATTAGCCTGGCCTGAAGCGATGGCCGGAATCGTAACTGTTATCTCGGCTTCTTCAGCATAACCGGCCAAACAGAAGCGAAAAATAAATATTTGTTCAGTATTGGCCTGATTGCCATTCCTGGTAAGGATACAGACTCCATACTGGTCTGTCGTCAGATTTTCAATGATTGTAAGCCCTCTCTTCACGAGAACGGGCTGATTGGTCATAGCAATGCCATTGTCAGATACTTGGCATTCCACCTGGAGGTGGAAAGTGCCATTCTGTAAGCTTACATCCGGTCTCAGGCGGATAACCCTGCTTTGGCGCGGCTGGCGCTGATTTTCTTGTTGAGTTGCCATTTTTTATTTCTCCTATATTTGTTTTTTATTGATTTAATTGTCAAAGAGCAGTTTTTGCCAGACACGCCAACTACTCATTTATTAGCTATAATTATAGCATATTTATCATTTTCTGTCAATATTATAAACCAACCAACAAAATAACCGAGATAACTATTTAATTTATGATAATATTTGGCTAATATTAATCAATAAATTTTAATAAACCGTACAATCTATTGACAGCTTACCGATATTTTGATTTAATGAGACCACTCTCTTTACAAATTAGCAACCCAAAAAATAAAAAAGGATCACCATGGTAAAAAAAAGAAAAAGATCACAAACGGCTAAGCCGAGCCTGAAAGTCGTGCTTTTCTCTAACTATCATTTTGCGGACCCTTGGTTCCTGAATGAGTTCCGGCCTCAGCTAGAGAAAGAACGCCAAGGACCGGTCGAAATGATTTGCTTCCATGATTACCTAAATGGTAATTGTGAAGAATTCTACCGCGAAACTTCAGGCGCCAGCCTATTACTCACTGGCCGAGAAAATTTTGACTGGCAACGCGATGATTATCTCAGCCGCCTGCAAGCCGAAGAAGAATTGTACACCCTGGTAGCCGAGGCCAAAAGACGCAACCCAAACCTCTTGGTCATGTCGGTCACCAAAGATTACCGGGCCCCGGTTGACAAGATTGCGGAAAGCATCAACGCCTGGGACGATCCCCTGGTCATACAGGCCATCAGAGAACTTTAAGAGCCAGCCTGGCAAACACCTGCCAGGCTTTTTTAAAACAAAAAAAACGATCCGAAGATCGATTTAATGAATGAGCCGTTGCGCGGGCTTGAACCGCGGACCTTCTCCTTACCATGGAGATGCTCTACCAACTGAGCTACAACGGCAATGATGGATTACAAATTTTCAATCTTTTCTTTCCAAGCGGCCAACTTATTATTTTCCGGATTAACCGCTTCCAATTTATTCCAGGCTTCCTGGGCTGAATTTTTATCTTTTTTCATTATACTTAATTCTAAAAGTAAATCAAGATAGCGAGGATTATTTGGAACCAGCTCTAAGGCTTCACGGATATAATCAAGGGCGGCGTCTAGATCGGGCAAGACCTGATTGATTTCAGCTAAACGGAAATTTATCTCCGGTTTTTCATTTTTCGCCTTGAGGCTGAGGGCGAGTTTCAAGGCATATTCGAAGGTTTGCTTGGCTTCGTGATACTTCTTGCTGGAAAAATACACATCGCCCAATTCGATAAAAGCGGCCAGATTCTGGTTATCAAGACGGATGACTTCGATCAATTTGTTTTCTGCCTCACTAAAGTTTTCTTCTTTGAAATCAACTTCTGCCCGGGATAGGAGTTCTTGTAAACGCGCCTGCTTTTCCGGCCAGCTTAACTTCTGGCTGCGCCGATGATGTTCAGCTAAATTTTTAAGGCGCGCATATAAATTCTCGAAAACTCTCAAATGCTTATCTAAAAATTTCTTGATCTTAATAAAAAATTTCCCAAAATGGGCTAAATCTCTTTCCAGTCTTGCTTTCATAATCTTCTCCTTGAATTCATTCTCCTTCTGTCCCGGGATATTATCCACATCTAGTATCGCTAAGGCCGGAAACTTCTTTAAGACTATAGAGAGGACGATGAGCAAGCAGACAATTATTAAAATAACAGAAATTATAGTTGGCATATTTTATAAAACTCCGAAGCTTTCAAACTGGCACCGCCGACTAAGAAACCGTCAACATCCTTAGCACCCTTAAATTCTGGACCGTTTTTAGCATTCAGGCTGCCGCCATAGATAACTTTTATCTCCTTTTTCAAGATTTGTCTAGCTTCTGATTTAATCAAGCTATGAACCTCGGAAGCTTCGATGGCTGTCGCGTTTCGGCCACTACCGATAGCCCAAACTGGTTCATAGGCGATAATTAAAGGCTTAGAAAGGCCTTTTAGGGCCCGCTTAACCTGATATTTAACTATCTCTAAAGTCTTGCCTTCGCAACGCTCTTGAGCGCTTTCGCCAACGCATAAGATAACCTGGAGACCGACCGCTTGAGCCTCTTTTAATTTTTGGTTGATAAGAACATTATCTTCCTTAAAATACCCTCGTCTTTCACTATGTCCGATAATCACGTACTTAACTCCAAGCTTTTTTAGGTTAGCGGGTGAAACGGCTCCAGTATAGGCTCCTAGTTTAGCCGGAGCACAATCTTGAGCGCCCAAACTCAGTCTACCACCCTTTAAAATGCTGGCTATCGCCGGTAGAGACAGAAAATCCGGGCAGACAATAACTTGACCAGAAAAATTTTTAAGATATTTCCCATACTCTCGAGCCAGCTTAATGCTAGCCTCGTAAGTAAGGTTCATTTTCCAATTGGCGATAAAGATCTTAGCCATATTTAATTTAAAATTATAGATTACCTTTATTAGCTTGTGCCCAGGAAATAGTCTCTTTGATCCCCTCCTTTAAATCAACTTTTGCCTGCCAAGATAGGACACTTTTTGCTCGAGAGGGATCTAAACAACTACGACGCTGTTCTCCCGGGCGTCCAGGTTGGTCTAATTTCATAAACGGCTTCCCCGTGGCTTCTTCTATTTCTCTGATAACCTCTAGAAGGTTTACCTCTCGGCCCAAGCCGATATTTAACGCTTCACGGCAGTCATTATCCTTCGCCAACATTAAGGCTGCGACTACGTCGGATATAAAGACAAAATCCCGTGTCTGCCCGCCATCGCCATATAGAAGACTGGATTTTCCTAGAACGGCATTAGCGATAAAAATGGAAATTACCCCGGCCTCCCCGCCTTTATATTGACGCGGCCCATAAACATTAGCGAAGCGCAAAATCGCATAATTCTGATTAAAAACCTGATAATAATAGTTAAGGTACTTTTCAAAGGTCAGCTTATGAATGCCATATGGTGAAATCGGCTCGGCTAAAGCGATTTCTGGCGTCGGGATTATAGCCCCTTCTCCATAAATAGCGCCGCCAGTCGAAGAAAAGATAATCTTCTTTACCTTGAGGCGCGCGCAATTCATCAAAACGTTCAAGGCTCCTAAGACGTTAATATCATTATCTAAACGGGGGTCAGCAACTGATTTAGCGACCTCGATCTGGGCCGCTAGATGGTAAACAAAATCGGGCTTTTCTTCATCAAATATTTCAGCAATCTCTTCAGAGCGGATATCAGCTTGATAAAATTTAGCGAGCGGATTAAGGTATTCCTTCTTTCCACTAGTTAAATTATCAATAACGACCACGTCATTACCAGACGCTACTAAGGCATCGACCAGATTTGACCCGATAAAACCGGCGCCGCCGGTGACGATTATTTTTGTCATATTGATTATAATATCATGATTTTCCAAGAAATTAAAGGAGGCTAATTAAGAGCTCTATTTATTATATATAAAGAAAAATAGCCTTTTACGGCTATTTCCCTGTTATTTACTATATAGATTATTCCCCTCCGCTCCCCCCCATCCAGCCGAAAGTCTGTTCGATGTTCTTGAGAATGACCTGGAAGACTGATTCTTTCTGACGGGGAGTGAGGACAGTATAGGTCTTAGATCTAGTTTTTTGTCCATTAGAATCAGTGCTTTCGACCTGGAACTGGTATATTTCTCCGGGCAGGAAGTCGGTCATGATTACTAGGTGATGGCGGGTATAGCCGGCATCAACTGGAGATTCTGAGGGCCAGTAGTTATCATCCTTGCTGGTGCCTTGGCGGTAATAGACTTTGGATGTTGAGAGCTTAGTAGTGTCCCAGGAGATGATTGTCTGGACTTGGAGGCTATTGCCAGCCGCCAAGGCTGAGCTAGTCTTGACCTGTTCGATCAAGAATGGCAACTCTTTGTTGACGGTAGAAAAGGCTTCAATGGTTTGGGAAATGATTTTCCCAGAATTATCCCGACCGAAGAGGTCGATCTTATAGAAAACCCCCGGTTCTAGACTATCGATTGTCATTTCATGGATAGAGGTTAATTTGCCGTCGCTTACTATCCTGGCTTCATCATAAGACAAAGTATTATTGCGATAAGGTGTTACTCGCACAGAAGTATCAGTCGGCAAAGAACTAGACCATTTAAAAGAGGCGGATTCATCATTTAATCTATCGGCCACATAGTTATCGACTTTAGCCGCTTTAGACAGCGTGGTAAAGGTTGAAGGGCTAACATTTAAACTAGAACCGATAACCGTCGCTCCTTTAAGCTGATAATTATAGGTTGTCGCTGATTTTAAGCCCACGAGAATAACTTGGTGATCTGTCGAATATACATCGGGATTGCCGATTACCTGAGCCCGGCTAACATCATTCAAAGATACTCCGACCTCAGAATAATTAACCAAGGAACTAGTCTTTTTGTTGGTCTCCCAAGAGATGATTGCCATGTCTTCCCAGGTCTTCACGGTCGGACCGGACACGACTTCTGGCGCTGGCGCTAAACCAGCCAACTCCTTAATGCTATTTTGTTGTTCGATCAAGCTTGATTCCAAAATGGATAAAGAAACGTTCTGCGCCGCTTGTTTGATAAAATCAAAGGTACGACGCAAAATCTCCGCAAAATTGCTATCATTAGCCACCTGATCGCCAGATTTGTTCTCATCCAGCTCTAATTCGCTCGCACTGAAAGTCGGGGTAGTAAAAGTCCCGGTCTTAGCTTCGGAAATATTGCCAGACATATCAGCTGAAGTAACGCGGTAATAGTAAGAAGTATTAGGAAAGAGATTGGGCAAGGAAAGAGAATGGCTCGTTACTCCGTCCCGGCTAGCCGAGGTGAAGCCATAGGAATCAGATACGCCGAACTCTACCATACTATCTGCCGTTTCATCAGTCGACCAAGAAATCTTCGCCCGATTAGCTGTCAGGTCGCTAATCTTCAAAGCGCTGATTATAGGCGGCACCCGATCATTCTTATCAATCACAGTCGCACCGCCGCCCACGTAGACGGTCGTACTAGTAGCCCCAGCTACCAAAGTATCCTGGGTGGTAAAACTAAACTCCGAACTGCTAGTCGCATTGCCGTTGCTATCTTTGGAAGTCACCTGGAAATAATATTTTGTCTTCACGCTTAGATTACTTAGAACAACCGAATGGCTATAGTTATAGAGAGCGTTAGTCGAAGATGCTGTGTAAGTAGCCACGGCCGTACCATAATCCACCAAAGAATCGGCTCCTTCATCAGTCGTCCAGGTAATCAAGGCGGAAGTATCAGCCACTTGTTCGGCCTGGACGCTGGTGATTACTGGTGCCGTTACATCCGTATGATCCTCAGTCGTAAAGGTATAGTTATCTGAAGTCGTCAAATTATTGCCAGCATCTGTACTCTTGAGACGGAAATTATATAAGGTGCCCTTAGTTAACCCGGTCAGCTTAAAGGAATGGCTCGTATTCAAATTATCATTTGAGACGCTGCTGCCATACTCTAAATCGGACCCGTATTCAAGGCTCGAAGTGGCAGCTTCGTTAGTAGTCCAAGAAATCCTGATCGAGGTCTCGCTTTTCTCACTGAGACCAGCCTCTGGATCAAAGGTGATGATTGGTGGGGTCACATCAGTATTATCCAGGGTAGTAAAAGAATAGCTATCGGAGGTGGTGGCATTACCGTTGGCATCAGTGCTCTTGAGGCGGAAATTATACAGAGTACCTTTAGTCAGGCTGGTTAATTCAAAATTATGATCAATATTGGAATTTCCATTGCTCGCTGTCAGATTATAGCTATCATCTTCGCTATATTCCACGCTAGAAGTTGCATATTCACTGGTCGTCCAATGGATGCGGATGGAGTTTTCTGTCTTAGCAGTCAAATCGCTCTCTATATTGAAGCTGATAGTCGGAGCCGTACGGTCAGTATAATCCGGAGTAGAAAAACTATATTGAGGCGAAGTGGTCGGATTGCCGTTAACATCAGTACTCTTGAGGCGGAAATTATATAAGGTGCCCTTGCTTAGACTCGTTAGCTCGAAGCTATGGTCAGTATTCAGGTTTGAGTTAGTTTGGCTGCTAGAATAACTTTCGTCCGTACTGTATTCGATGGTCGAAGTAGCTAGTTCACTGGTCAGCCAAGAGATACGAGCTGAAGTCTCTGTCTTATCAGTAATATCGCTTTCCTGATTGAAGCTTATCGTTGGAGGCACAATATCGGAAGTGGTGGTGAAGGTATAATAAACGACTTCACCATCGATAATATTCTTGTCTTCCGCCACCCCAGATTTAACGTAATAATAATAGGTCGTCCCGTTGCTTAATCCAGTTAAATTCACTGAATGAGCGGTACTATTGTCACCCAAACTAAAGCTGGCCGGGCTAGAAAAATCGGGATTTAAGGAATAATAAACCCGAGAATCACCTTGGCTGCTCGTATCCCAAGTGACGGTAGCGCCATCATTACGGATATTTATTGACTGGACATTAGAAATCACCGGACCAGCCAAAACGGTAAACGACATCCCTAGACCGCCAGTCGCAGTATTAGTATTTGGATCAGCTGAAGATACTTGGATATAATACTCCACCCCCGCTTCCAAATTATTCAAAAAGACCGAATGCTTACCTAAACGGCTGGCGGTATCCATCATAGAGGAGACGCCGACATTGGGAGCGTCTGTGAAATCTCCAGAATCATTGGTTATATAGCTAACCGTAGAATTGGAGGGTTCGTCGGTTTCCCAGGTAATTAAAGCTGATTGGGCGGTAACTTCAGAAATAACAACATTACTGATAACCGGTGGCGTCAAATCAGTCCCGCCTTGACCATCCGGACGATCGCTAATGATATCGGAATAGAAAGAAATATTACCGGCATCATCCTCGGCTGTCACCCGATAATAATAGACAGTATTAGTATCTAAATTAGCGTCTAAGACGAAATTGGTGGAACGATCAGTCTGAGGAGGGGGTAATAAAGAGAAATTTTCTCCATCGGTCGAACGATAGATATTATATTGTTTGAATCCCAAAGGTGGCTCAGGTACCCGGCCCCAAGCGATGAATTCCCGCCATTCTTCGGTTTCCGTGTTTGAGACATCTTGATATAAGATGTTGGGCGGTTTAGTTGGTAAGACAACCGCATGGGTGCCATTATTAGAAATATTTCCGTATTTATCTTTGATCTGATAATAGACAGTCGGGGATTCATTGGTAAAGGTCCATACTTTAGTAGCAGAGTAAGCAATCCACTGGCCAGAATCAGCGTTAACGCCGTCGGCCGCTAAATCACTGCGATTAGACAGCTTCATCTGCATATTATCCAAGGAATCATCACTTACGCTAATCGTAATATCGTTCTCTGCATCGCTCCGCGCATCCAAAACAAAAGAATCAACTACTGGATTTACTGTATCCAAAGTAAAGGCGTTAGATTCGGAGGTAGAAATATTATTAGCGCCCTCATTATCATTAGCCTTAACCCTAATCTTAGCATCGGTTAAATAATGATTGTTATGATCAACTTTCGGATCCCAAGTTAAAGTATAGGTAGTGTAGTCTTCCATCTCAACATCTTTGTTATCAGTCGCTCCAGCCGAGAGGGTGGTACAGCTTGTCCAGGAGCTGCCATCCCAATATTCAAAAGAGGGGGTGATTTCCCAGGGGGTATTGCTACCAGCTGAAGCATCTGGGTCACGAACATCATAGGAAATATTCACCTTTCCATCACTGCCTTGAGAAGCGGTGATATTTTGGATTTCGGGCGAAGCATTAACCACATATTTAATTTCCACTCCTGATACAGTTGGAGTCAGATCTCCAGCAGAAGCCAGAGTAATCTTATATTGCCAAAAACGGTCATCACCTCCAGATTTCAACTCGCTCGGCAGAGCGCTAAGCGGACAATAGACTACGCCTTCGGCTTCGCTGCAGTTAGTGCTAGCATCCGTAAAATCATACCAAGCCGCCCCTGCTAAACCCCCTTGGCTGGAAGCTGTCCGGATAGAAAACGTAACGCCGGTGCCTGAAGGTAAAGTGGCATCTTCGGTAAAACCAATCGATCCCATAACATTGGTCGCATCGGTAGTATCGTAGGGGGAAGAAATTAATGATTGAGAGCCTGGATAGAGGCTATAATTTATAGTAATATCGTCAAGAGTCGAAGAGAACACCCCGTCGGACGTGCTTAAATTAACCCGATACTGGATGAATTGATGTGAACCTAAGGTGCTAATATCTCCGCCGCTAGCCACTCCGGTTTGCCAAGCCGTCCAGCTACCATCGCTAGTGTTTGCACTATCACCCGCTCGGATATCAATAGTAATATTTGAATTTGATTTAAGGGTGGTGGTGTAGGTTAAGGTGGAAAAACTCTGAGCTTTAGAACCAAGGTTAATCGGTCCAGACGTATAAGTTCCAGCGGCATCGTAAACGGTAGAAGCTAGATTGAGTTTGGAAACTCCGGAAGAATTAGCGAACCACATCGAATTAGAAACCGGGTCGAAGGCAATCCCCTTTTTATTGACTGATCCATAATATGTGGCTAAGCCTCCGCCAGCAGGGTTGACCCTGACTATCGTGCCTCCATAATACCAATCGGTAAACCAAACCGTATTGGTTAGGGGGTCAAATTCCACACCAATATCATAAAAAATGCTGATGCCGATCTGGACATAAGTGCCATCCGTCACATTGACTTTCTTGGCTTTACCGGAGTTATATTCAGCTGTCCAGATAGAATTAGTTAAAGAATCAAAGGCGATACCGCCGTAGGAGCCGAAGGCTAAAGTTAAGGTTACACTCCTGGTCGCAGTATCTATTTTATAGAGAGCGCCAACGCTTGAAACCCAAACGGAGTTAGTATATGAATCGAAAGCAATATAAGAAGTACCCGAACCAACGGTGGCCGTCCCCAAGGAAGCTCCGTCTGAGGCGCGCAATTGAGTAACTACCCCGCTGGAAACCACCCAAATTGAATTAGTTGAAGAGTCAAACACTGCCCTTTGCGGTGAAGCCGCCACAGTCGAAGTACTAATAATAGCACCGGTTGTCGGATTTATTTTAGAAACATTATTAGAACCGGCATTAACCACCCAAATTGAATTAGTCGAGGGATCGAAGGTCACGCCCAGAGGGTTGGTGCCCACGGGATAAGTGCCAATCGTCGCACCAGTAAAAGGATTCATCTTAGTGACGTTATTCGATCCATAATTGGTAACCCAGAGAGAATTAGTTAAAGTATCAGCAGCAATGCCGTTGGAATTAGTGCCAGTAGAGTATGGGCCTGAAATATAACCGCTTAAGACGGTTATTTTCGTAATTGCAGTTCCGCTCCCTGAAATCCAAACCGAATTCGTCAAGGGTTCAAAAGTAACAGCCGTTTGGTTAGTCGTAGGCACTCCGATATAATCTCTGATCGCCCCCGTCTCCACATTTACTTTTATAACCGAAGTGATACGCTGCAAGCCTATCCAAACCGAATTAGTTACAGGATCGAATGCAATAGCCTCTCCGCCGCTGTTTCCGCCGGTTGAATAGGTGGCGGTAATAGAACCGTCACTAGCCTTTACCTTGGCCACCGTATCATTCCAATTAACCACCCAGATTGAATTAGTATAAGAGTCAAAGGCCACGCCTCGAGGAGTAAAACCTAAAGAATAGGTGCCGGTAACCGAGCCATCGGATGCCAAAATCTTTGAAACACTACCCGAATTGTAATTAGTCACCCACACAGAATTTGTCGAAGAATCAAAAGCTAAACGCCGAGGGCCGGTGGCCACCGTCGAGGTTCCAATAATACCGCCCGTCTCCGAATTAATCTTGGTGACATTAGCTGAACCGCCATTGGCCACCCAGATAGAATTAGTTGAAGGATCAAATTCGACATCAGCCGGTGCGGAGCCAGCCGTATAAGAACCGATCAGAGATCCATCTTCTGAATTTATTTTTTTGACCGTGTTATTACTACTGTTAACCACCCAAATCGAGTTAGTGTGAGAATCAAAAGCAACACCACTCCCGGGGAAATTATAGGTGCCAATTACTACCCCGGTAGCCGGATTAATCTTAGAAACTCCGCCGGAGTTTAAAACCCAGATAGAATTAGTATGGGAATCATAGGCGCTTAAACCTAAAGAAGAATTAACAGTGTAGTCATTACGAGCATTGGTATAAGTCGTCGTATTCGTCAGCTCCACACTAGCGCTATTCCCTGTTCCTGAAACGGTGCTTGAAGCAAAATTAGATCCAGCCAGATTGAAACCGGTTGTGGAGGCGGTATTATCGGTTTGAGTCGTCGAAGCGACGGCTGTCGTCATTTGCAGAGCGGTCCCGCCATTTACTATCTCAAGATTAGCATCTTTGGATTCATATTTATTCCAATTAGATTGATCCCCGGGATGCGTAGCTAAATTAGCGCTTTGACCGCCGCCCCAGTTCACTTGATTAAAGGTATATGTGGCCGCCAAAGTAGTATGGCTGCGAAAATTGGAGACAACTAAAACTACGATCAAAATAAGAGCTAGGGTTTGCTGGCGCCAAGCTTCTTTCCGATACATCTTAAGCAGACGGCGCTGGGCAGGAGAAAGAGAAAGATAATTTGTTTTTTTATATTTTTTAAATCTAGAATTTAATTTCAAGAATATTCTTTTCCCTTCCTTTATTAAAATATAGGAATAATCATCTGCCCATCTAAACATCTTTACCATAAGCATCCATAATCTGGTAATATTAATTGCTTTACCCTTAAATAAAACACTCCCCTGTCTCCATCGAGCTCCAGAGGTCTTAATCCTTGAACTTCTATTTTTTTTATATTTCTTATTAATCATGTCTTTACTTATACCGCAAAGCTTCAAGAGGATTTAATTTAGCGGCCCGGCGGGAAGGATATAGGCCAGTCAAGAAACCGGTTAGGGTAGAAAAACCGATGATGAATAAGACAAACCAGGCTGGACTATAGAATAAATCGAGAGCTTGGCCGCCAAAATTCTTTGCTAAGATATTAATAACTATATTAAAAAGCTTACCGCTGACAAAACCTATAAAAACGCCGGAAATACCACCCAAAAACCCCATAATCACCGATTCCATCAAGAATAATTTAGCAACATCGATATTGCTAACACCGATAGCCCGCATGATCCCGATTTCTTGAGTCCTCTCTAATAAAGTAATTGTCATCGTGTTAAACATACCAATAGCGGAAACAATCAAGGCAATCAAGCCAAAAATACCTAGGACGATCTGGATAACTCGGAAGATCTTCTTTGTCTGATCAATCGTATCAGAAACCGAAGATGCCAAAAAACCTTGCTTGATTATTACCTCCCGCACCGGGTTCAACTGTTCGCCATCTTCGACCCTGACTTTAAGACTAGAATAAGCCGGCAAATTTATATCTCCTAAGGTAAGGAGCGGCACATAGAAAAAACTGGTATTATCATCATCGATAACGCCAACGACTTTATATTCAACATTAGGGCTGACAATATTCACCTCCCCTTGCCCGCCTTCTGGAACAAATAAGTTAAGACTGACTGTCTGGCCAATCATATCTGACGCCTGGCTGAAATTAAAAATCTTAGCGCTAGCTGATGACACGATGACTTCCGGGGCATCGCTAGCTGAAAATTCTTTACCCGCCCCTAAATTCAAACCGCTCAAACGGAAAAAGGGCTTATCAACCACGAAAGCCAAGGCATCGGTCGTTTCATTACCATAGGAAATCTGACCCGACATATCGAGGGCCGGGCTAGTTTCGGCCACTCCCGGCAAGGCGTTAATCGCCGCTAAATGTTCTTTATCTAAAGAAATTAGTTCTGAAGCCGGTGATATGTCTAAAGTTAATAAGGCATCGGTAGTCGTTATTTTATCCAAAATTATGTTTTGCAAGCCATAGCCCAAAGAAACTAAAAACAAAACCGCGCCGATGCCAACTCCCAAACCTAAAACAGTCAAAGCCGTCCGGCTAGTATTAGTACGGAAACTACGAATCGATAGAGTGACTAAATCTTGTATTTTCATATTATCCTTTATGGCCAATTAACCAAACCTCTAATCGTTTAGCTAACTTGCTAGCTAAACGATTGGCTAAACCAGCTCCGCCTTTGCGTAAAGGCTCATGAAATAAGACAAATAATTCTTTGCGGCTGATCTCACCTCGGATACGCGCTAAAATAGCTTGGTCTATCACTTTCAAACTTTCAAAATTCTTAAGTTTGATATCAAGTTCGTCAAAGATGGAGCGGCGGATTATCACCTCTTCCCGATCTTCTTCCGTCATCACTTTTTCTGTCCGTTCATGGCTAGAATCAACTTCAGGCAAAGCTTCGCTAGCCTTCAATTCAAGGGCTAGGGATTGTAAATGTTGAGCAATCTTGACCGCCGTCCGTTTATCCAAACCTAAACCGCCCTCATCGGGGTTAATATCTAAAAATTCCTGTACTGACTTAAAATTATCTTGCTTATAAAGAGAAGCCTCTACCTTCTCCCGGAATAAATCAAAATCATCAGCTGACAAGCCAGCTAAGGCCAAGGTCGCCATGTTCTTCGCCTGAAAAGACCGGATCAAGAAGCCGGGCTGATGGGATTTGAATTTAGAATAATGATGGGACAAGAAATCTAATTCTTTAGCATGGGTGCTGGTAGCAAAATTATCCTGGACAGTTACTTTGTCTTTTATATCTCGATTAACTTTCGTATCGACCAAGCGTCCGTCCTTGATAAAAAATACCCGATGAGCGATATCCAGATAAGTCGGGTCATGAGTAACTAGGATTACCGTCTTACCTAGACGGATATTGATATCTTTAAAAAGCTCTATAACCTCGGCCGCCGACTTCGAATCAAGGTTACCTAAAGGTTCGTCAGCTAAAAGTATATTCGGGTTGTTGATTACAGCCCGGCAGATAGCCACTCTCTGCTGTTGTCCGCCTGATAACTCGCTGGGTAATTTATTTGCCTGCTTGTTAACTCCGAAACGAGTCAGTAATTCCATGGCTCTTTCTTTTCTTTCTTTAGGATTTACTCCGGCAGAAATGAGAGGCAAAGCTACGTTCTGCAAGACGCTGAGGGTAGGTATAAGGTGGTAGGCCTGAAAGACCATGCCGATCGTATCACGATGATATCTCTCTTTATCGCGACGGGATAAGTCTTTGATATCCTCACCATTAACCGATAGTTTGCCCTGGAAACTCTCTAAATTAGCGATAGAATAAAGCAAAGTGGATTTACCACATCCAGATGGACCAAAAAAGATAATAAACTCGCCCTCATAAATCGAGAGGTTGATATTATCTAATGATTTGACTTCATTGCTCTGGCCAGGAAAATAGGTAACAGACAAAGAAGAAGCAATTATTTGCTCTTTGATTGTAGTCTTGGTGCTAGGCATGGGGCACGCAGCTTAATTAAAATACCTAAAAATATCTGATTATATTAAATAAAAAAAGTATACTGAGTACACCTAGATTATAACATTTTTTTTATTAGCGGCCAAGCTTTTTTAAGACAAAAAGTGGATAACTTACCACTCTTTTCTATTCCACCCTCAAGGCTGCTACCGGATCAAGCTCAGCCGCCTTGCGAGCGGGCCGATAGCCGAACAGGAAGCCGCAAATCAGGGAGAATAAAAAGGATACTATAATTCCCTGCCAAGGAAAAACGCTCTGCCAATTAAGTTCAAAGCTTCGAGCCACCCAGGCGAGAACGTAAGAAGCGATAACGCCGAAGATAACCCCTAATAACCAACCCCAGATAGTGATAAGTAAAGATTCAATTAAAAACTGCCAAGTGATATCCGGCCGAGTAGCGCCAACGGCTTTTCTCAGGCCGATTTCTGAAGTTCTTTCAGTAACAGTGACATACATTATGTTCATAATCCCGACTCCGCCGACTAAAAGAGAAATCAAGACGATCGCTAAAAGCAAATAGGTGACGGCGTTAGTTACCGTCCCCAAAGTATCAAGCATCTCTGCCATTGTGGAAACGCGAAAATCCTCCTTATCAGGATCGCTGATATCATGACGCTCACGCAGAATAGCCTTAATTTCTTCTGCGGTTTCATCGGCTCGATCAACATCGTTAAGTTGATGCATGAAATACATAGCATAATCGATGCCCAGAAGCCGTTTATGCAAAGTGCTGATTGGAATATAGACTATATTGTCAAAATCTAAAAACCCGGCGCCACCGCCCTGAGGAGCCAAGACTCCCACTACCTGGAATTTTTTATTTCCAATTTTAACAAAACGTCCTAGCGCTTCTTGCCCGGAAAACAGGTCTTCGGCTAGACTGGCGCCTAAAACCGCTACCAAGGCTTGGCCTCGTTCGTCTTCTGGACTAAAAAAATCTCCAGTAGCCGCTTTGGTTTTGGAATCAATCCTGATATAGGGTTCACTGACACCGAAAATAAAGACTCTTTTCCCCTCTGCTCCGTAACTTACCTTCTGCTGCCCCAAGGAAGCAGCGTAACTCTCCCGTACATTATCGAGGTTATTGATCGCTTCCATGTCCGACAGCTTTAAAGTCGTTACCTCAGCATTGCCCGCGATATTCTTTCCCGGCGCCTTAGTTTCAGTTTGGATGATATTGGTGCCATAAGACTCAATCTCGCCGGATATCAAACGGCTGATACCGCTGCCAGCGGAAAAGACGACTATAATAGCCGCCGCGCCGATAACCACTCCCAAAACTGTCAAGCTGGTACGCAAAAAATTGCGACGCAGGGAGTGCCAAGCGAGAAAGGCGGCCGTGATAATAACATTTTTCCTCTTATTCATAACGCAAAGCTTCGGTCGGGCTCAAACGGCTAGCCCGCTTAGCTGGATAATAGCCAAAAACAACTCCGATTAAAGTCGAAAGACCAATAGCTAGAATGACTGAAGGCAAGGAAATTACAAAATCCCAACGATAGCCGAGAGAGCGAACAATAATCGCTGTCAGATAAGAGATAAAACTACCGGCAAACAAGCCGATCAATCCTCCTATCATGGTTAAAGAAATCGATTCGAATAAAAATTGGCTCAAAACCTGACGACTAGTCGCCCCGATCGCCTTCCTTAACCCGATCTCCCGAGTCCTCTCGGTCACGCTCACTAACATGATATTCATAATGCCAATACCTCCGACCAAGAGCGAAATAGCCGCCATCGCCGCCAGGAAATATCTCAAAGCATTAGTGATACCAGTCACCATATCCAGGGCCTCCTGAAAGCTACGCACGGAAAAATCATCATCTTCGGGATTATCAATATCGTGCCTCTCCCTCAAAGTCTGCTTGATTGCCTCCATGTTTTCCGCGATATTATCGGGATTATTAATCTTAACCTTGATAGCGCTTAGATAATTAACCCCGGCTAATTCTTTTTGAGCAAACAGGAGCGGCATAATGACTAGATTATCATAATTCTGAAAGCCGACCATGCCTCTTTTTTTCATTACCCCGATAACTGATACTGTTTGATTGCTAACCTTCATTTTCTGCCCGATCGGATCATTACCGCCGAACAGCTCATCGGCCACCGCACTACCGATAACGGCCAAACGTAAATTTGAGGTCATTTCCTCCGAACTTAGGAAACGGCCCGATGAAATCTCTCCGCCCTCAACTGCAAAATAATCTCCAGACACTCCTTGAGCGCTAACGTCGAAAGTCTGATCTCGCCAAGAAACAACCGCATTATTCTGGTAATAAGAAGCCACTGCCTTAGCATCAGGCACATTCTTAGGGTCAAGAAAAGCCTCAGCGTCCGCGCTGGTCAAAGTCGTTACTTTAACTCCGAAAACCGAAGCTGGCGGACCTTTAGAATCAGACTGGCCAGGCAAGACGCCGATGAGATCGCCGCCAAAACCTTCAAGCTGTCCCAAAATCAAAGACTGAGCGCCAGCGCCTAAGGAAATTATTAGAATTACTGCCCCGACGCCAATGATTATCCCGAGCATCGTTAAAAAACTCCGGGTCTTATTGCTTAGTAAGGCCCGGAAAACAAGACGCAAAAGTTGGCGAAAATTCTCAAGCATAGTTATTTCAACAACTGGCCTTCGCGGGCATAACGGCGATGCTTGACTATATCATCGCTGGCAACCAAGCCATCGCGGATACTAATTATCCTCTCCGCGTGTTCGGCGGTAAAGGTCTCATGAGTCACCAAGATAATTGTCTTACCTTCCTTATTAAGCTCTTGGAGTATCCGCATCACCTGGACACCAGATTTTGAATCAAGATTACCGGTCGGTTCATCGGCAAAAATAACTGAGGGTTCATTCACTAAAGCACGGGCAATCGCCACTCTCTGTTTTTCACCGCCAGAAATTTGGTTGGTATAATAGTGTAAGCGATGGCTTAAGCCGACGCTATCTAAAACCCGGGTCGCTCTTTCATCCATGTCTTGCTTATTATGAGAATAAATCAGGGGCAATTTGACGTTTTCTAAGACGCTAGTACGGGGCAAAAGATTAAAGGCTTGAAATACGAAGCCTATCTCTTTGTTCCTTAAACGAGCTAAATCATCGTCGCTTAAACTATTAATATTATGGCCAGCGAATCGATATAAACCACCGCTAGGTCTCTCTAAGAGGCCTAAAATATGCATTAAAGTTGACTTACCTGAACCTGACGGACCCATAATAGCGACGAATTCCCCTTCTTTCACTTGAAAATTAATACCTTTTAACACCTGGGTAGCCAGTTCCTCCTCGCCATAAGTCTTAATCAGATTGTGAATTTCTAATAGAATCTTAGTCATAATTATTTACCGTTCTTTACAAAAGTTATAACCAAGTCATCGGCCATTAAGCCGCTAGTTACTTCGATCATACCTTCATCGCCCCTTAGCCCGGTCGTGACTTCAACCTCGCTAAGGTCCTTGCCTTTAAGCAAGCGGATAATTTTTTTGCCGTCCTTTTCAATGATAGCGCGTGCCGGCACTTGCATTACTTGGGCACGACTATCGGTCGTAATCACTATATTAGCCGTCATGCCGGCTTTGAGATCCAAATTCTTGGCGGCAATCTGATTCATGGACTCGGCTAAATTAGCGAAATCTATCTTCACCTTATAATACACAACATCTTGAACTAAAGTCTGGGCCGGTTCAATGAAACTGACCACGCCCTTGAGGATGAAATCGTCAGGAAAAGCATCTAAAGTAATATCGACTGGATCGCCGACTTTAACCTTACTGATATTCGACTCAGCGATATCAACTTCGACGTTAAAGCTATTGTTAACCAAGATGACTATCATCGGCTTGCCAGCCGGGCTGAATTGCTCACCGACTTCATAATTAACAGCCGTAACCACGCCTTCTACTGGGGCAGTCAGGATCGCATCTTTTAATTGCTGTTCTATGCCAGCCAGATTTGCAGCTGCTTGGCTGACCTGCGCCTGGGCTAAGGCGATATCTTGAGCTCTGGCGGGAGCAATTGTGCTATTAAGCTGAGCTAAAGCCAGGGCAACGCTTTTTTGAGCGCTGTCTAAACGAGCCTGAGCGGCTGAAATCTGCTGAGCACCGCTAAGATTCAGGGAGCTAAGATTATTCCTAGCGGCTAAGACGGCATTATTAAGACTACTCTCAGCTTGACGCAAATTCTCTTCAGCACTAGCTACAGAAGTATTCTTATTTAAAATCGCATTATGAAAACCCTGGGTAGCAGACTCTAAAGCCGTACTCGCCGTGTTAATCGTCGTCGACTGCGTACTGATTATAGTCTTGTAATTATCTAAATCCGTTTGGGTGAAATTAATATAGGTAATACTGGCTTCAAGCATGGCGTAGGCATAATCTAAAGCTTTATCAGTCTGTAATAAAAGAGCCTTGACTTTAACTGAAGCATCTTCGACCGAAGCTTCGCTGCCATTATTTTTAGCTAAAGTGGCGGCCGCTTCGGCTGGAGACACTAAAGATAGAGCCAACTGTCTCTCGTTTTTCGTCTGCCATAACAAGGAGATGTCTTTAACGCCTAAAACTGTGGCGGCGTCATCATCTTCTAAAATAGTATTAATCTTATCTAAAGCTATCTTAGCGCTTAATATCTTGTCATTAATCGTCAGAATGGCAGAATCATAAGCGTTAGCAACATTTTTTTCGCCCGTCTGTTTAGCATTCTTAAGGGCGGTTTCTGCACTAGCGACTGCTTGTTCTGAAGGTGTTAAAGTGCCAGGATCACGCGACTCTAAATCAGACAAAGCTTTGGCAGCCTGACGTAAACTTTCATCTACACTCGCTTTAACACGATCTAAATCGATTCTAGCTGAATTTGCACTTGTTTGGGCCTGACTTAAAGTGGAACGGCTGATGGAAACAGTCTCTTGGCTAGCTCCGGCTAAGATCTTGGATAAAGAGGCCTCGGCAATCTTAAGGCCGGCTTCAGCCTCTGATTTCCTAACTAGCAAGGAACTATTATCCAAGGCTGCTAACTCGGCGCCAGCCGCCACTTTATCACCAACTTTTACTTTCACCGACTGGACTCGGCCAGTAGCCAAAAAATTCAAGGCTAATTCTTTAACCGGCTTTAAGGTTCCGGTTTCACTAACCGTCTGTAACAACGGCCCAACCTGGACTTCAGTAGTTGAATAGGATACTGCTTGGCTACGGCTTTTCAACCATAAGGATAGGATGACGACAGAAAAGAAAATCACCGCTATAATAATCAACCAACGTTTTGCCTTTTTTTTGAAAATCATAATATTGACTTAATAACAAAAAATTATCTCAAGGATGCGAGACTTAAAAAAACAATAATATTATATTTAATTAACTTATTTTTAAAGTAAAAACAAGCAATATTTATATATTACCACGAATTTTATGAAAGAGCTATGACTGCTTAGATTGCCAGATTTATTGGCTTAAAAGGGCTTTTTTTAGAGCTAAGAGCGGATTGGCCAATCCTTGCCAAACAGGCCCTGATTTGCTAAAATATAATAAGAAAATATAATGTTTTAAAATTAAAATTTAGCTAAAAATACCCCTGATAATCGGGAATTTTTTGTTTTAAATGTCTATGGCAACCAAAGAAAAAAAGGAGCTAAAAAAAACAAATAACTACGGCGCCGACGCTATTACCGTCTTAGAAGGTCTTGATCCAGTCAGAAAGAGACCAGGCATGTATATCGGATCAACTTCAGCTGCTGGTCTCCATCACCTGATCTGGGAAGTAGTTGATAATTCAATTGATGAAGCTATGGCGGGCTATGGCGATACGATCGATGTTTCCCTGCTGGAAAACGGAATGGTTTCCGTAGTCGATAACGGTCGGGGCATTCCAGTAGAAAAACATAAGACAACTGGCGTATCTGCTTTAGAGACGGTTTTAACCAAGCTCCATGCCGGCGGTAAATTCGGCGGGGGCGGCTATAAAGTATCCGGAGGTTTGCACGGCGTCGGCGTATCAGTCGTCAATGCTTTAAGCGAATATTTAAAAGCAGAAGTCCATCGTGATGGCAAACTTTGGATGCAAGAATATAAAACTGGCAAGCCCCTAAAACCAGCCAAAGTGATCGGCACTACTAAAAAAACCGGCACCACCATAACCTTTAAAGCTGACCCGACTATTTTTACCGAATTAGAATTCAGCTGGGGCAAGATCCTGGATCGCTTACGACAACAGACGTACCTGACTAAAGGCATCACGATCAACGTCTTCGATCGCCGTCCGGGGCATCGGCCTAAAAAATATAGCTTCTACTTCGAAGGCGGCATCAAGTCTTATATCAAAGCCTTAAACCGTAATAAATCCGTTAAAAATGAAACGATTTTTTATTTTGAAAAAGAAATAGACAGTAATAAGGTTGAAATCGCCCTGCAATACAACGACGAATACAACGAAACCGTCTTAGCTTTTGCTAATAATATCCACAACCCAGAAGGCGGGACTCACTTGGTCGGTTTCCGCACCGCCTTAACCAGAGTTCTTAACTCTTATGCTAGAAACCATAACCTAATTAAGGAAAAGCAGGAAAACCTGACCGGCGAAGATGTTCGTGAAGGCTTGACCGCTATTGTCAGCGTAAAACTTCCTGATCCTCAATTTGAAGGACAGACAAAGGGTAAACTAGGTAACGCTGAAATGAAAACTTATGTCGAACAGGCTACCGGAGAAATGTTCAACACCTTCTTAGAGGAACACCCCAAAGAAGCGGAAGCGATCATCGGCAAATGTGTCCTGTCAGCCCAGGCCAGGCTAGCCGCCCGGACTGCCAGAGCGACCATCCTTAGAAAAGGCGCCCTTGAAGGTATGACCCTGCCGGGCAAACTGGCGGATTGCTCTAGCCGACACCCTGAGGAATGCGAACTCTATATCGTAGAGGGGGATTCTGCCGGCGGTTCAGCTAAACAAGGCCGAAACCGCAAATTCCAAGCCATTCTTCCCTTACGCGGCAAGATACTTAACGTTGAACGAGCCCGCTTAGATAAAATGTTAGCTAATAATGAAATTAAAAATCTGGTTATCGCCCTAGGCACCAACATCGATGACCAGCTAGATATCGAAAAACTGCGCTATCACCGCATCATTATTATGACTGATGCTGATGTCGATGGCGCCCATATCCGTACCCTGCTTCTTACCCTCTTCTTCCGTCATTTCGGCGCCCTGGTAAATGCCGGCCATTTGTATATTGCCCAGCCGCCTCTATACCAAGTAAAAAAGAACAATCAAATAAAATACGCCTACAGCGATGAAGAGAAAAACAAAATAATCGAAGACTGGGGTGGACAGGTCGGAGAAATAGAAGAGGTGAACGAAGATGATGAGGGTGAATTCATTAGTGCTGAAGATAAGGTGACAGATGGCAAAAAAGCTAAAACTGACGAAAAGAAAAAAAGCAGCCGCATCTCTATCCAGCGCTATAAGGGTTTAGGTGAAATGAACCCGGAACAGCTCTGGGAAACAACTATGAATCCAGAAACTAGGATTGTTAAGCAAGTCAGCATCGAAGATGCCGCCAGGGCTGACCAAATTTTCGATATGCTGATGGGTGATAACGTCGCTCCCCGCAAAAATTTCATTACGACCCACGCCAAAAAAGTAGAAAATTTGGATATTTAAATCCTTTAATATGTATATTTACATCGCCGTCCCCTTAATAGCTTTCGCCATCGCCCAAACCACTAAAGTGCTCCTGAAATCACGCCACCAAAAACTAAATCTTAGGAACCTTTTCGCTTATTCTGATATGCCTTCCGGCCACACGGCTATCGTCAGCGGACTAGCCATGATTATTGCTCTTAAAGAAGGCTTGGGTTCCCCGTTATTCGCTCTTAGCTTCGTCTTTGCCAGCGTGGTGATTACTGACGCTGTCGGCCTCAGAACCTACTTAGGGCAACACGGTAAAACCTTAAATGTTCTAGTCAAAGACTTGAAAGAAGATGAATTCCTAGACCGGAGCTATCCAAAACAACTCGAGCACATCGGGCACACCCCTCTGCAGGTAATCATCGGCGGGCTGATTGGCATCATTGTCGCCTTGTTAGCCTATCTAATATTTTAAAGAAGACACCAATAAAAAATCAGGCTCAGGCCTGTTTTTTTGTGGGGATAGAATTTCAAACTAAGCTTTGACTGCCCATTCCTTCGGGCTTAGCCAGATTCATTATCCTGATTACGGTCGGAGCAACATCGCTGAGCGAACCTAGAGGCTCGAGCAAACTAAGATCGTTGTTTAAGACATCCTGTCGTCCAATTGTCTTGCCTTTGAATTCTGGTCCTATGACTAAAAATGGCACCGGATTATCAGTAATCTCCTTATCTACTAAATCTATTTTTAAATCAATCATCCTTTCAGCGTTGCCATGGGCGCTGGTGAGCAAAACGGTGCCGCCAGCATCCAAAACAGCCTTACTTATCCGATCAATAGTCTTATCAAGGAGAGGTAATATTCTAAGAATCGCCTCCTTATCACCTAAGCTGGCCAGAAGATCTAAATTAGCCAGGTTGAGCAAGATAAAATCATAGGCCTGTGATTTTATTTTTTTTAAAGCCAAGCTAGATAATTCTTTCAGGGATAACTCTGGCTTTTCGGAATAATCACCAGCTACCGAAGAGATGATAAATTGTTCCTCGCCTGATAAGAGCTGGGCATTCTTGCCTTTAAAAAAATAGGTAGCTAAAGCGAATTTTTCACTTTCAGCAATATAGGCTTGCCTTAAGCCGGCGGCGGAGATTATTTTTGGCAAAGTTTCTATCTCGTCATAAGGCGCTTCCAAGCTAAAGGCCGGACGGCCACTGCCTAGGCTTAAGTAACTCAAAGCTGGATTCTTGAAAGTGGTCTGCAAAGCAGCTACCGGATATTCAGCTATCAAGCGATTAAGATTAGGGCATAGGCTTAAATCAATCGCATTAGCCGGACTTTGGGGCGCTAGCCCCCAACCATCAAGCAATAAAAGAAGAACCGGGCGCGAACCGGCTAATCTCTCCTTACCATCTTTAACTGTTTTGACCATGAAATTAAATAATAAGAAATTTAAGATAGCATGATATCCTCTATCTCCATCAAGCGATTATATTTAGCTATCCTCTCTCCACGAGACAAGGACCCGGCCTTCAAATAATCCGCACCAACAGCGACCGCCAGATCGACAATGAAGTCATCGTTGGTTTCACCGCTACGATGGGAAACGATTACCTTATAGTTATGGCGCTGGGCAAGCTTAACGCAAGCCATAGTTTCGCTCAAAGTTCCTATCTGATTCGGCTTGATAATGATGGAATTAGCAGCTTTAGCTTGCAGCCCCTGACGCAAACGATTAGGGTTGGTGGCAAACAAATCATCACCGACAATCATCAACTTATCCCCCAGCTCGGCTGTTAACTCTGTCCAAGCGCCCCACTCTTCCTCATCTAGTCCATCCTCGAGGTATATGATGGGAAATTTTTTCAACCATTCATTATATAAACCGATCAGATTGTCATTAGAAAATAGGGCGTTATCTAAACGGAAAACATACTTCTTCTGATTCTTATCAAATAAGACCGAAGAACCAATGTCTAGGCCGAGATTGATATCCCTTCCTGGCTCATAGCCGGCTTCGATAATTGCCGCCATAATCAGTTCCAGAGCTTGGATACTAGAATCAATATCCGGAGAATAACCTCCCTCTAAACCAACCGCCGTGCTATAGCCCGATTCCTTGAGTATCCGACCTAAAGTGTGGAAGACTTCAGCACCAGCTTGGATCAAGCGCTTGAGCGGGCGACCACCCTGGCTATTCTTAGCGCTTTGATAAAAAGTAGATTGAGCGCTAGGGATAACCATAAACTCCTGAAAATCTAAGCCGGTATCGGCATGGGCACCGCCATTAAAAATATTAAACAAAGGCAAAGGCAAGCGCTTAGGATTAGAAAAATTAAAAGTTCTCGCTAAGTAAGTATATAATTCTTCGCCGCTATCTAGGGCGGCCGCTCGAGCCGTCGCGAGCGACACGGCTAAAATCGCATTCGCCCCCAAATTCTTCTTAGTCTCGCTACCGTCTAAACTAATCATCAGCTTATCAATCGTCTCAGCTTGGTCGACCTTCAAACCGATAAGCTTAGGTGCAATAACTTCGTTAAGCTTAGCAACAGCTTTGAGGACGCCTCTTCCCTGGAAACGGTTCTTTTCTTCATCACGCAAATCGTTAGCCTCGAAGCTTGAAGTAGAGGTGCCGCAAGGCACGGCTGCTTTAGCGCTGAGGCCGTTGCTCAGGGTAACTTTGGCTTCAAGCGTCGGTTCTCCTTTCGAGTTCAGAATTTCACGAGCAATGATGCTTTTTATTTTAGAACTCATAGTATAAAAATTAAATGATTTTTTCTAAACCGGGCATTTTATCTCCTCCTAGATAAGCCAGCATTGCACCGCCAGCGGTCGACACCCAATCAACATAATCTTCCATCTTGCTCATTTTCAAAGCTTCTACCGTCTCACCGCCACCAACCAAGCCATAGGCGCTGCCCTTAGCTCGAGCGGCGACCAAACGAGCTAGACTTAGAGTCCCTTGGCGGAATCCAGGCGTCTCGAATTTTCCCATAGGGCCATTCCAGACGATTGTCCGGGCCTGTTTGAGATAAGCGGCAAACAGCGCGATACTATCAGGGCCAATATCCAAAATCGCCTCCTTAGGCTTGATGTCGCCCAAGATCTGGGCTCGCGGCGAAGCTGTCTGCGAAGCAACCACGATATCTATCGGTAGAATTATCTTCTTATCCACTTTTCCACCCTTAAAAAATTGCTTGATTTCTTTATCCACGCCACTCTCACAGATAGACCGGCCGATTTTAATTTTTTGAAACTGAAAAAAGTTATTAGCTAATCCTCCTCCCAAAATAATTTGATCGGCTATCTTATAAAAACGGCTAATGAGCGGCAGCTTGGTGCTTATCTTAGATCCGCCTAGAACTAAAACCAAAGGATGCTTTGGCTTTAAAGCCTTATTTAAATTAGTGACTTCCTTCTCTAAAAGCAAACCAGCGTAGCTAGGCAAATACTTCTTAATCGCACTAACCGATGCTTGAGCGCGGTGAGAGACCGCAAAAGCATCATTCACATATAAATCCATCCCACGACTCAGGCGCTTAGCGAAAACCGGGTTATTATCAAGCTCACCTTTATCAAAACGCAGATTTTCTAAAAAAATTAAATTGCCCGGAGCTAGATCTCTAAGAGCTTTATCCACCAAGGGACCAAACAGAGCCGGAACGAATTTTACCGGCTTAGATAATAGCTTCTGCAAACGTTTAGCGATTACTTGGGTGGAATATTCAGGCTGTTTCTTTCCCTTTGGCTCACCCCAATGGGTGGCGACGACCAGTTTACATTTCCTTTCTAATAAAAAATTAATAGTTTCTAAACCAGCGATTATCTTATAATCCTCGCTGATCCGACGGCCACGACGCGGCACATTAAAATCAACCCGCAGCCAGACTGTCTTATTTTTCAGGTTCTTTAACTTCCTTAAAGATTTAATAGCCATAATTATTTTCTTTCACCCAATTTAATATCAACATCCTGATCTTGTCCGTCCCGTCTATAACTCAAAGTAATCACGTCGCCTGCCTTGTGCTCAGCTAGAGCTTCACTAAGGCCGAAACCGCCGCGCAATTCTTGGCCTTCAAGGCGGAGAATGATATCACCGCTCTTCAAGCCGGATTTAGCTGCCGGAGATTCCGGATCGAATATTAAGCCCTTCTCGTTCGGATATACTAAGGCGCCATAATTTATAGAATTAGCGCTAAGCTTGATCCGATCTAAATCCAAATAATACAAGCCTAGATAAGGAGCTCGGCTAGCCTTATCTTTCATCAAGCGCTGCCAACCAAGATCCAAATTACCCGCCAAGATCAATTCTTTATTATCATCGCTCAGAGCGACTAAGTCTCCCCCCAAATTGAAAACAAAAGCTTTTTTAAAATCATTACTCAGAGCATCAGCTAAGACTAGGCGCTCGGCACTCTGATCGCTGCTCCTGACCAGATTAGGCCAAACCTTATCAACCAAGAATGTAGGCATAACCGCCCCCTTGGGACTGATTAGCAACAGACTCTGCCCCATTTGGAGAGACCGAGTATCCAACAGCTTCCGTACCGGCAAATTACTGGCTGCTTGCAAATGGACAAAGATCCAGGGCTCGGCTTTTTCATAGATAAGCTGGTCTAACTTATATTCCTTCTTATCATAAGTCACCGCTACGAAAGCCGGCAAATTAGCCTCACTTAAATCTAATTTCTCCAAATCAGTTTGCGAAGCATTAAGAACCAGCCAACCATCGCTAGAGAGGATAAAGCCGGTAGCCAAGCTTTGGTCTAAATCATAATAAGCCAGCTTCTTGCTCTTGCTATTGTCGGGCAAGCGCTTAAAAATTCCGACGAAGCTAGCCTGGGCGGCATTATATGTCTCCAACACTTTTAGGTCTTGATTAACGACGACCTTCTTGGCATCACTGATAATCAAATTAGGATTGTTGAAGGAGTTTAAATCTACTTCCTGATTGGGCAGATTAGAACGGCTATACTGCGATGACACAAAACCGGCTGCTGCGCCTGCCCCCATCGCTAAAATTACCATTAACAATAACCACCCATACAAATCTTTCTTTTTTTGAAACATAATCTTATTGTTTATCTAAAACCAGCGGGCACTCAAGATAAGGACTACGAACACGACCGAACTGAAAATCAAGTAAAACTTAATCTTAGCCTTATCTAAATTAGAGCCCAGATAAAGACGGGCACAATTAAGCAAAATATAATAGACTAAAACGACTATCAAAGCTAAGAGTTGATAAGTAAACGGCCAAAAGAACAGGACAGCAATCGTCTCTATCAATAATAGATTGACGATCACAAACAGATTGAGATTCTCCTTTATATTCAGCTGACAAATCTGCCAATTATGGTAAACGACTAAAACGACAGCTAAGCAACTCAGAAAAAACAAGCTCCAGGTGGACCAGCTGACAAAAACCTGCAGGCTATAGATATTAAAGATAGAAGAAAATATTATTATCAGCCCGGCGCTTAAGGAAAAATTCGGCAAACGGTCGATCTGCTTCAAATCGTTCTTCACCCAAAAATTATATAATAATTTCAGATAACGGCTTAGGAACAATATCAAAAAAGCGAAGATTATCTGGATAAGCCAGCGATTAACCAAGATGGTCGCGCTAAAAGATAAAGACGCAAAAAACAGTAAGGGCAAAAGGGCGTGTATCATCCACTTTTTGCCCAAGGAACTGCGTCGGGAAAAATACCTAATAACAAACACTAACCATATCAAAGCGAGGATCTCGAAAACAAACAAGAGCTTAGGCCAAAACATGAACGACTCTAAACAGACGAGTAAAACCAAGGGGCTGAGTAATAGAAACAATCTTGAACTTTTCATAAAAACTAATTAGAAACGGCCGCCGAGCCACTTATCCCTCCGGCGGCTGGGGTAGATAGGGGCATAGGAACTGCCGGGCCAGGAGAGCTTGATAACTCTATCTTCTTCACTAAAGGTAAAGGTTCGGTTCCAGTAGCGGCCACCAGGCTATTTACCATAATGAACTTATTGGAGAAAGTATATAAGTCATTATTGATATATAAAGCCCGCTTGACAGAATTATCATAATAATTGAATCCTCCCCAGTAATCAGATTGATTATACTGGCCGCCGTCAGAATGGTCAATCCGGCCTTTCAATTCGAACTTATCATTATTTATATTGAAAACCAAGGCGCCACTGAAATTCAGCTTAGACGGCGCTCCGGCCAGTTCTTCTCTGAGGGAAATCGGAATCGATAATAAATTCTTGGATTTAGAAAATAGGAAGGCTTTATGATCAGATAAAGCGATGGAATCACTGAACTGGTTGCCGATGATATAACTACTACTTTCCTTGGGCTTAGTTAAATCAGTAAAATCGAACAGTGATAATTTTACGCCCTTTATTTTGACATTACCGCTAGCATCTTCTTCAGTCTCACGACCTAAACCGATAATCTTATTACCATTCTCATCATAAGGGTGAATATAGCTAGAGAAACCTGGAATCTTCAGGGCGGCTAAGATTTTAGGATCTTCCGGTTTGCTTAGGTCAATCACATAGATCGGGTCAGTCTGCCTAAAGGTAACGACGTAAGCGCGATCACCCATGAAACGGGCGGCATAAATCCTCTCCGTCGTACCGAGGTTTTCTAGACCGCTAACCACTTTCAGATTCTCATCCAATACATAGACATTGCTATATGATTGCTGCTGCTCTTCGCTTTGAAAATTTGACCAGCTGCGGTTCTTGGTGGTGGCTAAGCGGAAATAGCCTTTATTCTCGTCCATGGAAAATTGGTTTAAAACCTGGCCATTGACCTGACCCATAGCTTTATATTCCAGCTTGTTACCGCTAACAGCAATCTTGTAGATGAAAGTCTGTTCTAATTGGCGGGCCAAGTCGATATATTTTTGTTTCATCCTAGTCTGCCAGTTATCATCGAAGGTCTTAGCTTCTTCCGTGCCTAAAGAGTTGATAAACACATCAATAATCTGGGCGACCTTTGACTTTTTTTCAGCGGCGTTAAGGATAAAATTCTCGGTGGCTTCGATTTTAGCGACCCGATCCTTATCCTCCTGACTAAGACGGTCATAAATAAGTTCCCGTTTCACATCTTGCTGTAAGCCATATTCATCCAGATACTTCGTATAGGTGATATAGATATTATTATTGGAAACATAAATATTCTGCGTCCCATTAAGAAGATAGGTCTGGCCGCTGATTGCTTCGTTATTGTCATTAATGTTAACGGCGGTTACGGAAGTAAAATTATAAGAATCGTAAGGGATATTAAAATAATAGACATCCGGGGAATAGCAACGATTACCACTAATGTCGCATTTTTCCGGAATTACCTGCCCCTTATCCAAAACTCTCGGCAAGAGGGGTTCGCCGGCATCATAATAAGAATAATTATCAGTAATGAAATACAAATAGTCGCCAATCAAGCGGGAGCTCACATAAGATCCTTCAAATTCCAGGTCCCTGACCAAAGCCGGGTTTTTCCTGTCTTTTAAGTCAAACACTTTTAAGAAGGCATAGGGATTACGACGACGGAAACTATCATAGATTTTGGCAGTATATATCTGATCATCAGCCCCGAAAACCACTAAACGGTCGCCAGTAACATAGAGGTCCTGGGGACGAGACTTGAAAGTTATCTTGCTAATCACCTGCGCTTCACTGGCTGGCTGTGCTTTAATGATATAAAGGTCGTTATAGACTAAAGCGTAAAGATAATTGCCGTCACTTTTGATAATGTCGCCTTCATCTACTCCGGCCACCTGAATATTAGTAGTGGAATAATCCGAGCCGGCTACGGGAGCGCTGGAAAGAGCAACATCGGTCGCGACGGCGTTAGTCGGAGCCATGGTCTTGACCATCATCTCGGCTCCTCGGCCGTACATCAAAGACGCACCGGCACCTCCGGGGTTAGCGCTCAGAAATTTTTTCAAGTCGTCGAGGTTGTTGAATTTTTTAACCGTAAAAGACTGGTCTTCGCCCGGGTTGTTATCAACCGGATTTTCCACCTGATTAGCCGGTTCATTACTGACGGGCGCAGCTTTCTTAAAAGGGTTCCAAGAGCAAGCGCTTAAAATAATCAAGAGGAAAAATAGTAGTCCGGCCAAAGGCCAATTTTTTTTGAACATATATTGAATATAAAAGCCAAAAAGAACGGCTGAGCCGCTGGCTATGACATATTTATGCTATTTACAGTATATCATTTATCATCTGCGACCGCAATTTTAAATACGATCTTAAAATCACAAAAAGCGGCTTAAGCAACCCTAATAGATTTGCACCTCCGTGCCCGTCGCGATCCGATCAAACAAATATTCAGCCGGACCGATTCCCAGGCGGATACAACCATGCGAGACTGGTTTGCCTAAATGATCACTGCCCTCACGATAAGAGTCGGGCCAGATGGGTAGTTCATGAATGCCGAACTCTCCTTTATTTAAGCCCAACCAAAAAGGCATCCATAGGCCATATTTCTTAGACCAAGCTTTTTTATACTTATTAAGTATCTTGAACTTCCCTTTCGGAGTATCCATTCCTGGCTTGCCACTAGAAATAATGAAACTCTTCAACTCTACTTCTTTAACTAAATAGAAAAGCTTTTGCTTCTTCAAATTGATCGCTAGCCTTTGCGGCAGCTTGAGTTTAGCACTTGATAAAGGGTCGTAAGCCCAATCAACTTCCAGACCATCCTTAAAACCATCTCCGTCAGTATCCGGACTATTGATATCCGTGCCGAATTTTATCTCTAGCTCATCATCTAAACCGTCTTGATCAGAGTCAAGGGCCGCCAAGGCGGTCAAAGGAAAAAAAACCATTAACAATAATAGGCTGATGATGATATGCCTATTTCTTTTTTGTTGATTTGAAAGCATATTCACAACCGCAAAATTTTTGGCGATAGAAACCTAAACTTTTAGCTAAATCCTGGGAACGGCGATAAATATCTTGGACGGGCCAATCCCTATCTAAAAACTCCAAGCCATGCTTGGCGGCAATTTCTAAAGCAGCTTGGCGGATAAAGGCCTGGTTCTTGAAAGGACTAAAAGCCAAAGTAGTAGCAAAAACCTTGAAGCCCTTGGTTTTGGCCAAGATCGCTGTTCTTTCTAAACGATCGCTCAAACATAGTTCACAACGCTTAGCTCCTTCGGTTTCAGTCTCTAAACCCCGCACTCGGTCTCGCCAGGCTTCGTGAGCATATGGTTCGACAATCAGCGGCCAATTATTCCGAGCGGCTAATTCTTTGACATAAGACAAGCGTTTATCAAATTCTTCCTGAGAAAGAAGGTTGGGGTTATAGAAATATAAGGTTAAATCATATTGGGGTGCCAAGATCTCCTGGCTAGGATAAGCGCCACAAGGAGCGCAACAGATATGGAGCAGGAGACCTTCATGATCCGGCTTAGCTGGCAGTTTCTTCAATCTGGAAAAAGAGATAATAATCAGCATCATCAAGACGAGCAGGACAACCAAAGCTAAAAACTTTCCTTGGCTTTGGAGAAATAGGGCACTTAGCCCGAACAACAAAGAAAAAGAATAGAAAACTACGACAGTCTGTTTTTGACTTAAGCCTAAGCTGAGTAAACGATGATGCAAGTGCTCCCGATCGGCCGATTTGAAGGGATTCTGCCTTTTAGCTAAACGGCGAATAATAGTCCAGACTAAATCTAAGACCGGCAATCCCATAACCAGCAAAGCGATGGCGATCTTCCCGCCAGAAATAATCGCCAACACGCCTAAGATATAGCCAAGCAACAAAGAACCACCTTCACCCAAGAATATCTTGGCCGGATTAAAGTTAAGCACTAAAAAGCCAAGGCAAACCGCCGATAATATCAAAGCGGCCAAAGCAATATCCGGCTGATAATAACGAGTGGTCAGGGTAAAAAGAAAAATCACTAAGCCGCCGATAGCGCTCAAGCCTCCCACCAAGCCATCTAATCCATCCAGGAGCTTAGTGGTATACATCATCCCCATCAGCCAGAGGAAAATCAAAACTGGGCTGGCCAAGGCCCAAGAAGATAAAAATATCCAGCCTCCGAAAGGGTTACTGATCTTTTCAATGTTGACTCCGCCGATAATCAGGATCAAGACTGCTAAAATCGGAAAGATTATCTGCCATTTAGGCGGCAGATTGTATTTATCATCTAGGATCCCACCGATAATCAGAATGAGGGCGCCAGCGAAAAATCCCAGCCAAGGCTGATACGATAAGCCACCGCTAAGCAGTTCCGAACGCACTAGTAGTAATGTCAAAAAATAAGCGATGAATATCGCTACTCCACCCAAAAGAGGGGTGGCTAGTTTGTGGACCTTGCGCGCTCCGTCAGGCTGATCAATGATATTGAATTTCAAGGCAATTTTCCTTACCAAAATCGTTAAGACCCAAGATAGGATAAAAGCGAAAATAGCCGGCCAAAAATAATCCATAAATATTTGACTCTATTTAAAAAATCTGATAACTTATAAGCATTAATCGCAAAAAATAGTATTAACCTAAAAAATCAGAAGCATGACTGAACCGGAAGATGTAAAGAAGGGCTTAGCTGCCATCCAGATTACAAACAATCTGGAAGCCATCAACAGGAAACTGGAACAAGAAAGGAAGAAAACCTCCCCTGATCCTGACCGGATCAAAAAATTTAACTTCCAACTTTCCTGTTGCCGAAAAGGCTTGCTCAGAAAAACTTAAACCCTGGCTAAATCGGGCCATATCGCTACCACCCGACAAATCCAGGCGCGATTAAAAAAATGAAAGGCATGAATATATAATCAAACAATTGATTTTATACTTGTGCCTTTCTTTTCGTTTTAGAGAGCAGGGGCTTTTTCAATCTCTACCTCGCCTCGTCCATTAATCAAGACGGCGTCACGCCTTTTCAGTTCGCCGTTGATAATCTTAACCGCGACCACATCTTCGATCCGCTCCTGGAGGAGACGGCGTAAGGGCCGGGCGCCGAATTTAGGATCATAACCTAATTTCGATAAGATTAAAACCCCCTCCCTGTCAGCCTTCAAATCTATCCCCTGCCCCTCCAGATTCTTCTTGAATTTCTTGAGCATCAACTTAGTGATAGCAAAGACATTATCTTCACTTAAAGGCTTAAAGACGATAATGCCGTCAAAACGATTAATCAATTCCGGCCGCATCACCTTATTCAACTCATTATCGATCAGATTCTGCTTAATTACAGAAATATCCGCTTTTTCTTTAATGGCTTGCTGGATATACAAAGCCCCCACGTTCGAGGTGGCGATAATGATAGATTCAGAGAAACTAATCGTTCTCCCCTGGCCATCGGTCAGACGGCCATCATCCAACATTTGCAAAAACAGGTTTAAGATATCTGGATGCGCTTTCTCCACTTCGTCTAAGAGGACGAGGGCGAAGGGTTTCTTCCTCACCGCTTCCGTCAAATAACCGGTAATGCCGTTAACATCACCGATCATCTTCCTGACGCTATCGGCATACTGATATTCGCTCATGTCGAGCCGAATCATATAAGCTTCGTTGCCGAAATATACTTCTGAAACCGTCTTAGCTAATTCCGTCTTACCCACGCCGGTCGGACCCAAGAAAAGGAAGCTGGCAATCGGACGCTGGCTATCGCGCAGCTCGGCGCGAGCGCGGCGCAAAGCATTGGACACTGCTTCCACAGCCTCTTCCTGACCGATCATCCTTTTATGCAGGCTCTCTTCCAACTGCAACAATTTCTGGCCTTCACTAGCGCTAATCTTATTAGCTGGGATGCCGGTCATCTCAGCGATCGCTTGGGCCACCTCTTCACGAGTACAAATCGAACGTTCCGGATCTTCCTTGGCGGCCTTAGCGGCATTGGAAGCAGCGGCTTGTAGTAAGTCTATAGCTTTAACTGGCAGGAAACGATCATGGAGATAGCGGTGGGACATATCCACGGCTGCCTCAATCGCGTCATAAGCAAAAAAGATGCCATATTTATTTTCAAACCAGGCTACCTTGCTCTCCACTATCTGAATCGCCTGGTCGGCCAATGGTTCCTTCACTCCGATCGTGCTCAGGGCTTGGCCTAAAGATCTATTCTCAATATGCTTGCTATAATTTTCCGTAGTCGCGGTCGCGATACAAAAAACATTCTGCCTCTGCACGGCTTCAGCCAAAACCTCCGAGAGGTCGAGACTACCCTCGCCGCCATCGCTGATGCCGACCAGATTTTCGATATTGGAAATATATAGGATGATATTGCCGGCCCGATTAACTTCATTGATGGCTGTCAGCAGCCTCTCTTGAGCTTGGGTCGGAGACGAGCCGCTAACTAAAGCCGGCGAATCTATTTCCACGAGACGTTTATCTTTTAAAAACTTGGGCACATCTTCCTGGACCATAAGCTGGGCAACGCCGTCGACGATCGCTTTCTTGCCGACACCGGGCTGACCGACCAAAAGGACGCCATTATGCCCGCTAGCAAAAGCCTCAAAGATCGCTTCGATCTCTTTTTTCCGCCCGACACAAATTTCTAAACGTCCATATTTAGCAGCTAAAGTCAGGTCATGAGAAAAGTGATCTAAGGTGGGAGTGGCGACGGCCGTATAAGAACGGTTCATGCCAGAACCGGGCTTGAGCGCCGCCATCTTGCGGAACTTACGGTAGCTATCGATTAGCTGCTGGTTAACCCGGAACCAAGTGATAACATTAGCAATTTTGCTATGGTTTATTTCTAAATCAAATAATATTTCCGCCAGCATCTCATCCTTCTGATCGCAGAACATGAGCAAGGAAAGGACGTCGATACTGGGTAACTTCAAGCTATGCGCTTCGATAAATGATAATATCAAAGCTTCCTGCAAAGCTGGGGCTACCCGGCAATCCGCGCTTTCTTTTAAACTAGGGTCCACTAAATGCTTCTCAACTTTCTCTACTAGCTTTTTCGCATCGACCTTAAGGCGGATAAAGACATTTTGGACATCTTTGTTCTTTAACAGAACCCGAAATAGGTGAATTGCCCTGACTTCCGGCTGGCCGAAACGGCTAGCTAAAGCATAGGCTTCCTGTAGAGCCAAGCGGCTATCCTCGTTTAAAGCCTGGGCGACGTTATATTTATCGCTGGCATCAGTTAGCGGCTTAGGATTATCAAGCAATTCCTTAAAATATTTATAATTTATCTTCTTAGTCTTAGCTCGACGCTCGCTCCGCCGGTAGATTAAAAATAAATCAAACCACAGAGACAGCAAGAAAAATAGAACCAAGACGTGCTGTTCGCGCCAAAAAAGCAACAGCCTTTGCCAGGAATTTATTAAATGGGCGCCATATTGGTAGAACCAAAGGACCAAGCTGATCCAACCAAAGACGGCGATAGCATAGCTGATACCATTAACCAGGCGATCTAAGCGGTTCTTAGATTTTTGCAAAGCGGCCATGAGCGGCTTCAGATTTAATTCACAATATAAAAATAAGCCGGACCACCAGCGACCATAGGCTTTAAACTGGAGAGAATCGACAAACTGTTCATTTTTATCTTTAGACTCGGCCATAATTATAAGAATTGCAAAATGATAGCGACTAAGAGTCCGACGGGAAATAGCAACCAAACAGCTAGCGCCAGCACGCCGATAACTAAGACGACCAGCATAGCTAGCCCGCGGTAAATTATCTGGATCAAGCGGATGATAAAGCTGATCATGCGACCGGCGAAATCATGCTGGCCGTACATCGGCACAAAAATGTTCTTGACCCAAACCAAAAAACCCAAGGCGGCTTCTTGGTTATGCCAAAATTCGAGAACCTTCTTGGCAAAACGCCAAAAACCAAGCGTGTACCACCACAGAGGAAAATACAAAAACTCCCAGACCACCTGCAGGGAAACTTTGGCGCCGTAAGTCAAAAAATTGTGCTTAAACATGAGAACTCGATAATTAATCTAGCTAAATTTATTATACCATAAAATAAAAAAACCGACAGCTTGAAAACCGGATTGACAAGCTCTGCGAGCTATATTATATTTAATTTAGCACTCAAAGCGAAAGAGTGCTAAAAACTAAGCGAATAATATCTATAAAAATATCAATATGTTTAATAAATTTACCGATAAATCACAAGAGGCGATTATCAACGCCCAAGCAATCGCTCATGAAAACGGCCAAGCCAACATTGAGGCTCTCCATATTCTTCTTTCCCTCTTGGGCCAGAACGAAAGCATCGTTCGTTCAATCCTAGAAAAGATGAAAATCGATCCGGAAATGATTGAACGCTATGCCGCCGAGGAAATAAAGAAACTACCTCGCACTAACACCCCGAAGAATCCCGGCCCCATCCAGACCGTTTCCGGAACTAACGAGACTGCCTTCATCTTAGAACGGTCTCAAAAAGAGGCTGACGGCTTAGGCGATGAGTTCATCTCGACCGAACACATCTTTTTAGCCCTGATCGGTATTCCCTCTAATGCCCAGAATATCTTGTTAAGATTCAAGGTCGCCTATGAAACGGTTAAGACTATCTTAAACGAACTTCGCGGCGGCCAGACTATCACCGATCCTTTTCCGGAAAACAAGTTCAAAGTCTTGGAAAAATATACTACCAACCTGACCGAACTGGCGCGCCAAGAAAAACTTGACCCGGTCATCGGGCGCGACACGGAAATCCGCCGCATCATGCAAGTTCTCTTGCGCCGCACCAAGAACAACCCGGTACTGATCGGCGAAGCTGGAACCGGCAAGACCGCCATCGTTGAGGGCTTAGCACAGAGAATCGTGGCTGGTGATGTGCCAGAAAATTTAAAAAACAAAGAAATAGTCAGTCTAGACTTAGGGGCGATGGTCGCCGGAGCTAAATTCCGCGGCGAGTTCGAGGATCGCCTGAAGGCCGTACTTAAAGAAGTTAAAAACCAGAACGGGCGCATCATACTTTTCATCGACGAATTGCATACTTTAATCGGGGCTGGCGCTTCCGAAGGCTCAATGGACGCATCCAACATGCTTAAACCAGCCTTAGCACGTGGCGATCTCCGGACTATCGGCGCCACTACAACCAAGGAATACCAAAAATATATCGAGCGCGACGCGGCCCTAGAAAGACGCTTCCAGCCAATTTACGTATCCGAACCGAGCTTAGAGGATACGATCGATATGCTGCGCGGCTTAAAAGAGAAATATGAAGTCCATCATGGCGTCAGGATTACAGACAACGCCTTGATCGCCGCAGCTAAATTATCCCAAAGATATATTTCCGACCGCTTTCTGCCGGATAAAGCGGTTGATTTGATCGATGAAGCAACCTCTTCCCTGCGTATGGAGATAGATTCCATGCCTGATGAACTCGACCAGATCAAAAGAAAGATCAAACAGCTAGAGATTAACAAAGCCGGGCTTATCAGCCAAGAAAATAAATCCCCCAAACTTCGTGCCATCAACGCCGAACTGGCCAAGCTGAAAGAACAGGCGAGCCAGTTGGAATTGCATTGGAACAACGAAAAAAATATCATTTCCCAGATTAGAAACTCCAAGAAAGAAATTGATGACTTGAAGATTAAGGCGGAAATAATCCAGCGCCAGGGAGCTGATTTAACTGAAGTGGCTAAGATAAGATACGGTTTGATTCCTGAATTAGAACAGACCATAAAGATCCAGCAAGCTGAACTCCTGAAAATACAGAAAAAAGGACAAAGGATCCTAAAGGAAGAAGTAGATGAAGAAGACATCGCCAAGGTAGTAGCGCGCTGGACCGGAGTGCCGGTCAATAAGATGCTGGAAAACGAAATCAAAAAACTCAGTCAGGCTGAGCAAGAGTTAAGCCAGGAAGTTATCGGCCAAGATGAAGCGATCAAGGCGGTCGCTAATGCCCTGCGTCGTTCCCGCGCTGGAATCAGTGAAGAAAAAAAACCGATCGGTTCATTCATGTTCATCGGCCCTAGTGGTGTCGGCAAGACTGAACTAGCTAAGACTCTGGCTAAATTCATGTTCAACAACGAAAACGCTTTAATCCGCCTAGATATGAGCGAATTCATGGAAAAGCACAGCGTCTCAAAATTGATCGGTTCACCTCCGGGCTACATCGGCCATGACGAAGGCGGACAATTAACCGACAAGATAAGGCGTCACCCCTACAGCGTCATCCTCTTCGATGAGATTGAAAAAGCTCATCCCGATACTTTTAATATCCTGCTTCAAATATTGGATGACGGCCGACTGACGGATTCTAAAGGCCGTGTCGTCAACTTCAAAAACACCATCATCATCATGACTTCCAATTTAGGCAATGAGGTCATCAAACAATATTCCATCGGTTTTAGCGACCACTCGGACCAAGAAAGGAGCCAGACTATCAGAACCGAAGAAATGAAAGAAAAAATAGACAAGATACTTAAAGAAAATTTCAAATTAGAATTCTTGAACCGGATCGATGAAATCGTGCTTTTCAAGAGCTTGAGCTCGGATGCCTTAGAAAGGATTGTTGATCTAGAACTAAGCAAGGTGGAGGCGCGCTTGAACTTGAAAAACATCCAGCTTAAAATCGGCGCTAAAGTAAAAAAATTACTAGCCGAGAAAGGCTATGATATCAGCTACGGTGCCCGACCTCTAAAAAGAGTTATCCAAAGCCTGATTTTAGACGAACTGGCCCTAGAAATAATCGAGGGCAAGATCAATGCTGGCGATAAAGTAAGGATTGACCTGGGTGAACGGGAAAAAATTTCTCTGAAGGTGGCATAAAAATCCGATTCATAAAAACCCTGTTTTCTCAGAAACAGGGTTTTTGTAATTCTTGCCGCTAGGCTTTATTCATAATGATCAATGATAACCATGATTGCCAAAGAAACGAGAAGCAGGTTAGTAGCCGCTAAAGCGATAAGCTTAAAGCGATTAATTCCGCTAGAATATTTGAGCTCCCTGAAATAAGCATCCTCCAGAACGAAGTGGTTGAAAAGTCTGCACACCAGGGCGCCGGCCACGAGAGTACTGATATACAGCCAGGGCCAGGCGATCATAGGAGACCCAATGAACCAATTCACGAAATCTAGACCGCTGAAAGATATCACCGGTAGCAGGGTCGGAATGAGTACTAAGCGGTAAGCTTTGTCCCCGTCATATTCAAAAAATAAGACTAGACAAAACAAAAGCAAATTTATTATCCAGAAGGCAGCGGCGCTGAAAACCCAGCGGGTCAGAAGGAAAAACAAGATGATCAAGCAAAAATCAGCAACTAAGGAAAAAGCGATTAATCTTTTCATGGTATATAGTTTTTTATTGATAATACGAATTTAAAAAGAACCAGGTAATAAATAATTTAACCATTATCATTGTCGATTGTCAATACTTTGTCTTAAAACCACAAATATATTATAATGAAGGGAGTAAATAAAATAATTATGAAATATCAAAAATCCATCATCTTGGCTATTTTGTTTGTTGGCTTATGGGGATTAAGTGCCCAGGCCCAAGGAGTGATTGACCCTAATTTCAATCCTAATTACATCATTTCAGACGAAGACCTATACCAATACAACAGCCTAAGCCTAGAAGAAATCCAAAACTTCCTTAGGAACAAGGGGAGCTACTTAGCTAATTACCAGACTTTAAATACCCACGGAACCCTGAAATCAGCGGCGGAAATAATCTATGATGCTGCTAATAATAACTTTGATTGCAGCGGCGTCGCCCTGAGCGATAGTCCGACCGAGGCAGAAAAATCTTTGAAATGCCGACACATCACCACGATTAACCCTAAATTCTTATTAGTACTGCTGCAGAAAGAAGCCAGCTTAATCGAAGACCCTAGCCCCAGCCAATCCCGGCTCGACTGGGCGACTGGTTATGGCTGCCCCGATAGCCTGGCCTGCAACCCTTATTACAAGGGCTTCGGCAAGCAAGTTAACAGTGCTTCGCTCCAATTCCTAGCCTACATGAATGAACCGCAAAATTATTCTTACAAAGCCGGACAGACCTACATCTTCAAAAATAATTACGGCAGCATTTCCAGCGATCCGGTAACGGTCACCCCCAGCAACCGGGCAACAGCTGCTTTATACAATTATACCCCGCACGTTTTCAACGGCAATTACAATTTTTATAAGATCTGGCAAAGATATTTCCCGACCAAAATCCAGCGCTACCCCGACGGTTCGCTGCTTCAGGTCAAAGGCGATAATAGCGTCTTCTTAATTGAAGGCGGAAAGAAACGCCCATTCGCTGGCAAAGCCGTCCTCCTTTCTCAATTCAATCTTAACCAGATTATCACGGTCGACCTAGGGACTTTAGACAGCTACGCCTCCGGCACCCCGATTAAATTTCCTAACTACTCCCTGGTAAAATCACCTAAGAATAATGTCTATCTTCTAGTGGGCAAAGAGAAAAGAGGCATCGTCAGTTGGCCGGTCTTTAAGAAAATAGGTTTCAACCCGGCAGAGATAATCGATGCGACCACGGAGGAATTAGCGGCCTACCAAGATGGTCCGAACATTACTGCCACTTCCACCTATCCCTTAGGAGCTCTACTGCAAGACACTAAAACTGGTGGCATTTATTTCGCGGAAAATGGAAACAAGGCGCCTATCTTAGATAAACAGATAATCGACTTAAAATTCAAAGGCAAAAAA